>DOQE01000062.1 GCA_003512585.1 Bacillota bacterium
GTTTCCATAAAAAATATTAATTAAAAAACCGCCACCCTAATTTTATTAGACGTTTTAAAAGTTTATAATAAGCCTAGTTATGAATTTTTTACCATTGCATACTTATTCTGGTTATTCCTATTTAAAAAGTGGGATATCTTTAGCTAGATTAATTTCAATCTATGCAAAAAAAGGATATAAATACGCGCCGATATGTGATTTTAACACAATTACTGGCTTCCCTTATTTAACCGAATTATCATCTAAGCTTAACCTAAAACCTATATATGGAATGGATACAATCGTACATAAATACCATGTTTCTTTTTATATTAAAAACGAGCAAGGCTACTTAAATTTATTAAAGATTATATATTTGTTAAACAAAGGGGAATTGGAAAGCAAAGCAATTGCATCTTATAATGATGGACTAATCTTAATCCTAGATGGAGGGAGAGGAGAGTTAAAAGAAAAACTAAGTAAGCACGATAATTCTTTATCCATAGAATTATCTAGCAAATTTTCCTCTTTTAAGGAAACATACATTGGAATCCCCTATTTATTAAATGAAAAAGAATATATCGATTTATTAAGAGATTTTGCTTCTAGATATGGCTATATTTCTTTAGCCTACCCTTTTATCCTTTACGAAAAAAAGCAAGATGCGATTGCTTTAGAAATAGTAAATGCAATAGCTTCCTCACACCAAATCAATATAAAAAGCAAAGAAGGCGATAATTATTTTTTAGAAGAAGAAAAGTTAATAAATTATTATGACGATTCAGAATTATTTTCATGTAAGAAAATTGCTGAATCCATTGACTTTTCTTTTTATAAAAAAAGAGGAAAACTTCCTGTTTTTAAAAATGAATTGGGAATGGATAGCTCTTCTTATTTAGCTAAATTAGCCAAAGAAGGATTGGCCAAAAAAATTAACCCCATTACAAAAGAATATGAAGATAGATTGAACTATGAATTGGATTTAATTTCTAAAATGGGGTATTCCGATTATTTTCTAATCGTATCCGATTATTGCAATAAAGCCAGGGAAATGGGGATTTTAATCGGCCCAGGAAGAGGATCATCTGCCGGCTCATTGGTTTCATTTTGCCTAGATATAGTAAAGGCAGACCCGATAAAGTTTGGCTTGCTTTTTGAAAGGTTTTTAAATCCGGAAAGAAAAACATTGCCTGATATCGATGTTGACTTCGAAGATATTAGAAGAGAAGAAATCATTACTTATTTAAAAGAAAAATATGGAGAAGATAAAGTTGCCCATATTTTAGTAATTCAATCTTTAGGGCCCAAGGCTTCCCTCCACGATATTGGAAGAGTCTATAACATAGAAAATAGAGAAATAGATTTATTATCGAAAACATTGCTAGATTCTAAAATTAGTTTACGAGAATCATATAAAAAGAATAAGCAATTCAAAGATTTAGTCGATAGCGATCCTTATTATTTAAATATAGTCTCCTTGGCCTCAAAAATAGAAAGCTTGCCAAGACAAAGCGGCTTGCACCCTTCAGGAGTCATTTTAAATGGCGAAAATTTGGAAAGCGTTTTGCCAATTAAAAAAGAAGGAGATGGAGACTTAATTTGCTTTGAGGCCGAATATTTAGAAAAACAAGGCTTTTTAAAAATGGACTTATTAGGGATTAGATACCTAACTACAATCCATTCTTGCCTTGATTTAATCAAAAATAGAAGGGGCATTAGTTTGAAATATGAAGATTTGCCTTATGAGGATAGCAAAGCCATTGAACTAATTAGAAAAGGGTTAACGATTGGAATATTTCAACTTGAAAGCAAGGGAATGAATAACGCAATAAAGATATTACGCCCCACTTCTTTTTCCGATATTGTAGCTTTAATAGCCTTATATAGACCTGGACCAATGGGGTTTATCCCTACTTATGCAAAAAGGAAGGAAGGGCTAGAAAAAGTAACATATTTAAATAAGGAAACGGAAGAAATATTATCTTCTACTTATGGCATTATCGTCTATCAAGAGCAAATAATGCTGCTAGTTATGAAAATGGCTGGTCTATCTTTAGGAGAGGCCGATTTGTTTAGAAGAGCTATCGCCAAAAAAGATGAATCCGTATTAAAAGGATTAAGAAGCCAATTCATGGAAGGGTGTTTAAAAAAAGGTTATTCAAACGAAATAGCTTCGAAAACATTCGAACAAATCTATAAATTCGCTTCTTATGGCTTTAATAAATCGCATTCTGTTTCCTACGCTTTCTTAGTATGCCAAATGGCTTATTTAAAGGCTTATTATCCCGAGGAATTCTATGCCTCTATTTTATCTAGTTTAGCTCCAACTGACCCCAAATTTAAATTAGCTTATCTAGAAGCTAAAAAAGTCGGCATTAAATTTATTCTGCCAGATATCAATATGGCCTCCACTTTCTTTTTGCCTTTAAAAGAAAAAGAAATAATGTTCCCTTTATCTTCTATAAACTTAAATGAATCCATGGGATTAGCTAGAAATATAATAAGGGAGAGAAAAGCTTTAGGACCTTTTTCGGATATTTTTTCTTTTGCCTCTAGAATGAAGCGTTATGGATTAAAAAAAGAAAGTTTCTTGCGTTTGATAGATGCGGGCTGTTTTGATAGTTTCCCCTTTAATAGGGCTAGCAAAAGATTAGCCGTTACACAAGCCTTAAGTTATGCAGAAATGATGCAAAACGAAGACGGTTCCTCTTTGCTAGATTTTAATTTTCCATTGCCAGAGATAAAACAAATCCAAGAAAACAAGGAAATGGATCTCTTATATGAAAAAGAGGCACTAGGTGTCATGGTTTCTTCCTCCTTGCTTAGTGAAAAAGAAGAAATTATAAAACATAATAATGCGAAGAGTTTGCAAGATATAGAAGAAGCTTCCTATCAATTTATTTGTGTTGGTATAGTTTCTACACTTAAAGCTATATCCACAAAAAAAGGCAACAGAATGGCGTTTTTAAGCCTATATGATGATACAAGTCAAATGGAATTTACTCTTTTCCCATCAACTTACGATACTTATTACCCTCTTTTAAAAGATGGCAACATCTTAATAATAAAAGGGCACAAAGACAATTATAAAAAAGAATCATATATCGTTGACGAAATAAGGAAAATATAGAAAGGGCAAGCATGAATAAATTAATTATAATAGACGGAAACTCTCTTTTGTTTAGAGCCTTTTATGCCACAAGCTTCAATGGTCCTGAATCCATAATGAGAACAAGCTTTAATCAGCCTACCAATGCCATTTTTGCCTTTGGTAACATGATTTTAAAAATATTATCAAAACTAGAAAAAGATAATGGCCTCTTCGTTGGTTTTGATAGCGATTCCTTAACGTTTAGAAAAGAAGAATTTGCCTCTTATAAAGCCAATAGAAAACCATGCCCGGAAGAACTTAAAAGCCAATTTCCTTTATCTAGGGATTTCTTGACTTCTTTATCGATACCTCATTTTGAATTACACGGGGTTGAGGCCGACGATATTTGCGGCACATTAGCTAAAGCCGCTTCAAAAGAAGGCATTAAAGTAGAGATTTATACTTCCGATAGAGATTATTTGCAATTAATTGATAACAATATTTCTATTGACTTGCCCATAAAAGGATTAAGCGAATTAGAAAACATTAACGAAGCTAATATATTTGAAAAATTTGGGTTTTATCCATTGCAAACAATTGATTATAAAGGGCTTAGAGGGGATTCAAGCGATAACCTTCCCGGAATTCCAGGCATAGGAGAAGTAACGGCTAAAAAGCTGTTAGGGGAATATTCATCGTTTGATTCCATTATCAATGCCGCAAAAAATGGAAAAATAAAAGGCAAGACCGGTCAAAAAATTATCGAAGGAGAAGCGTTAGGAAGAGAATGCTTAAAACTTGCCACAATTAAGCTAGACGTCCCCCTTCCTTTCAAATTAGAAGACCTAGTTTATAAAGGATATGAATATAGTAAGGCCAAATCATTTACCTCAAAATACGAATTAAGGCAATTAGAAGCAAAATTATCTTCTTCTAATTATGGAAAAAAAGAAAGAAAGCCTCTCGAAGTAGAAATCGTTAGCAAAACAAATAGCATTGAAATTACGGATTCTTTTGGGTTTGCCCTAGATATGGAACAAGGAGATTATTTTAATAAATCCCCTTTGGGAATAGCTATTTTTACTAAAGGAAAATCTTTATATGTTCCCTTTGAAATTTTTATAAAAGACAAGCTACTTTTAAATTATTTTGAAGACGAGAGCATTAAAAAAACTACTTATGATTTAAAAAGAACCTTAGTTGTCTTTTCTAAATACAATATCAAGCTAAAGGGAGAAATATTTGACGCGATGCTAGCTTGCTATGTTTTAGATTCTTCCATCGCCTCTAGTCCAGAAAGTAGCTTTGACTATTTTGGTATAGCATTAGAAGAAGATAAATTAGACTTATTATCGACTTATCATCACCTTTCTTCCTCTTCTATTGCCAAGGCTAGTTTCGAAATAAAAGAAAAAGCGATTTCCTTATTAAGGCAAAATGAGCAATGGGATCTATATGAAAAAATAGAAATGCCTTTGACTAAAGTATTAGCCAAGATGGAAATAGAAGGTTTTCCTTTGGATAAAGAAGAATTAGAAAAATATGGCAAGGAATTCGCGGATAAAGAAAACAAGGAAAAAGAAGAGCTATTTAAAATTGCAGGCCATGAATTTAATCCTGCCTCGCCAAAACAAGTTTCCACGATTCTTTTTGATGAACTAAAATTAAAATCCGATAAAGGGAAAGGCACTTCAAGCGACATCTTGCTTTCTTTAACTAGCCAAAGCGATTTCCCTTCTCACCTTCTTCAATATAGAAAATATGCAAAATTATTAGGAACTTATGTAGATGGATTTATCCCCTACATTAAAGAAGATGAGAAAGTTCACACAATATTTAATCAAGCCCTTACTTCAACCGGAAGATTATCTTCTTCCAATCCAAATTTACAAAACATATCAGGAAAAGATGAGGAAGGCTTGAAAGTTAAATCGTGTTTCCATTATAACGAAACGAAAACAAAAATCCTTTCTCTAGATTATTCTCAAATAGAATTGAGAGTATTGGCTTCTTTATCAAACTGTAAACCCTATATTGATATTTTTTCTACCTCTAGAGACATCCATTCAGAAACAGCAAGAAAAGTTTTTAATTTAAAAGAAGATGAACCCGTATCTCATTCTTATAGAAAAAAAGCAAAAGCCATAAATTTTGCCATTATCTATGGAACTACCCCCTATGGATTAAGCGAACAAATAGGTTCCACCCCTGCTGAAGCCGCAGATTTAATCAAGTCTTTTTATGTTCATTATAAAGATATAGCCACCTATCTTTCTTCGATAATTAGCAATGTGGAAACAAAAGGATATGTCGAAACCATGTTTGGAAGAAGAAGATATCTCCCTGATATTGTTTCCTCTAACTATGCCAAAAGAGAAGCTGCCAAAAGAGCGGCCTTAAACGCTCCTGTCCAAGGCAGCGCGGCCGATTTAATAAAAATAGCCATGATTGAAGTTGATAAATTCTTAACTGAACATAACTATAAAACAAAGATGGTTTTGCAAATTCACGATGAACTAGTATTTGCCCTAGACGAGGAAGAAGCTTCCTTTTTGCCAGCAAAATTAAAAGAAATAATGGATAACTGTGTCAAATTGAAAGTCAAGTTAGATGCCGTTCCGTCTCTTGGCAATAATTTTGCAGAAACAAAGGAGTAAAAATTATGCCAGAATTGCCGGAAGTGGAAACATTTAAAAAAGCATTAGAACCCGCCTTATTAAATAGGACTATCCAATCCATTAATCTAATTTATGAGAAAACTATTTCAACAAACAAAGATGAATTTCTCTCTATTTTAAAAAATAAAAAAATAACTAAATTAGGTCGAAAAGGGAAATTTCTATTATTTTTCCTTTCTTCTCCATATGTGTTAATCTCCCATTTAAGGATGGAAGGCAAGTTTTTTGTCGAACCAAAAGAAGAAAAAAGAAAAAAGCACGATTTAGTCGAATTCAATTTAGATAACGACACCAAACTAGTTTATAACGACGTAAGAAAATTCGGGTTTATCGGATTATATAAAGCCTCTTCCTATCTAAAGGATTCGCCTTTAAGTAATCTTGGCAAAGAGCCATTTGAAATTAGTAAAGAAGAATTATTTATTGGCCTGCACAAAAGAAAAGCAGAAATTAAAGAAGCCTTATTAGATCAAACCATAATGTCGTNNGGTCTTATTTGATTGTAAAATCAATCCACGTACCCCGTCTAATCAAATTAGTTTAAGCCAAGCCCAAAATATAATCTCTTCTTCAATTAAAATATTAAATAAAGCCATAGAAAAAAATGGATCCACCATTAAAAGCTTTCACTTTAAGGAAAATCAAAATGGGGATATGCAAAACTTTCTTAAAGTCTATGGAAAAGAACACACGCCTTGCCCTAATTGCTTAAATCTATTTCATAAAATTAAAATAGGCGGAAGAGGAACTACTTATTGTCCTTATTGTCAAGAAAACCCCTACCGTCCATTCGTAATTGGAATAACCGGTCCAATACACTCGGGAAAATCAACCGCCTCTAATTATTTTTTAAAAAAGGGATTTGTTATCTTCGATGCCGATAAAGAAGTAGCAAACCTATATAAGCAAGAAGTAATAAAAAAACACTTGATAGATTTATTTGGCAAAGATGTAATAAACAAAAACGAGATAGACAAAGCCAAATTGACTCATTTATTACAGGATAAAAATAATAAAAAAGCATTGATGGATTACCTCTATCCAATTTTGTATAAAAAAGCAGAAGAGTTTATAAACAAAGCTAGTTCTAATGTAATCTTAGATGTGCCTTTATTATATTCATCCCATCTAGATAACCTAACCGACTTCGTTATTTTAATTGATTCTAATTTAGAAAATAGAAAATCTAGGATAGAAAAAGAAGGAAGAGATAGTATTTCCTTACTAAAAATCAACGCCACGTACCCATTAAATTTCGTCAAAAAGAAAGCCTCGATCATTATTGATAACGATCAAGGGCTATTAAATTTATATAAGCAACTAGATTTGATAAAGATACCTAACGGCTATAAATATCAATAAAGGTTAACAGAAGTAATGTCTATTTCTTCTTTGCAATTTATTCTGATAATATCATCTAATTGTCTAGAAAAAGCCAAGCCGATTTTACTTTTATACATGGAAACCACTTCTTCAATGGAAAATGGGGAAGCAAAAAAAGTACGGAGGCGATGCTCATTTCTATAAAGCAAAATCGGGTAAAGGAAGGAAGAAAAAGAATATTCGCTTTTATATTCGTTCCCAAAATCATCAAAAACTAAAAGTGGGGCATTTTTTAGTTTACCAAATATAGTTTCAAACTCCATTTTATTATCGAAAGACAATTTTTTTAAATTTTCCAATAAAGAAGAAGTATTGACGTAGGCACATTGTTGATGTCTAGAAGCAAAATTAGAAGCAAACGTAGATAAAATATAAGTCTTGCCAGATCTAGTTTTTCCTTTTAAATACACCCAGTCCTCAGTGGTTAAATTTAAGCTAGATATTATTCGTTTTAAGGCTTTATTTCTTTTTACATCCTTATCGATAGAAGAAATTGAATTATTCAAATAATCAATAGGGAAATCACGTATAAAAAACCTATTTAATTTTTCTTTATAGTCCAAATAAACCTTGCAAGGGGAAAACTCTCTATTCAAGACCCCGCCTTCTTTAAAAAGCGACATTTCATAAAGGGGGTTATCTTTTTTGCATTTATCCATGCCTGGGCAAGAAGAACAATAAGAAACATCTTCTTGATAAGAAAGCAAAGTGGCTAGGTTATCCTTAACCTCTTTTGCCGTTAAGGATAAAGAAGAAATCTCTTTATAAACAATTGGGTCATTTTTTAAGCCTTTTAAAGCCTCTTCAATTAAAGTAGAGACATCTCCTAAATCCATCTTTTTTAACTTCATTTTTTCCATAAATCTATCCTAGCGATTTCATTAATTCGTCAATTTCTTTATCGCTTACATTTTCTTCTTTTTTCTCTAGCGTTTCTTTTTCAGTTTGATTTTCTTTTGCTCGTACTTTTATTTGTTTTTTCTTTTTTGAATTTTCTTCATCCAATTCAAGCAAAATCGACATGGCATCCCTGCTATTTTTGGCTCCTTTTCTTAATAAGATAACCCCTAAGTTTTCAGTATAGGCAAAAGGAAGAATGCCATTTTTCTTGCTTAAAACAAAATCAAGCAAGACGTTTATTAAAGGATTAGATAAGCCTGTGTCTATTTTTAAATGTTGAAGCAAACGTAAATCTTGATATGAAGGTCTATTCCCTCCTTGCAATAAGGATAAGAAATGGANNNNCGGGGTCTACTTCATCCATCAATCTTATTTTCTTAGCTAAAGAGGAGGAAGAAGACACTTGGCTTTTTTCATTGCTAGTCATTTGCAAATAAGAAAAATTGACCATGGAACGACATTTTTCTTCAAGCTTAGAAAAATTTAACGAGCCGTTAGAATAAGAAGAGAATGTTATTTCTGCCATTTCCTCGGCATTTAACCCATATAAGGAAGCATATTTGCCTATTAATAGAAGACTATCTTCATTAAGAACCTTTACATTAAAGCCTAAAGAAAAAAGACAATCCTTCAATTTTGAATAATCAAAATCGATTTTGAGGCTATTATTTTTCTTTTTAGCTTTTATTAAAGGCGAAGCATTGCCAAACCCAAAATAAGAGTCATAAGATTCCGAAACATCTTTGAAGCCGTCTAGTTTAGAAGCTTTTTTATATTTATTTTCCAAAGAAGAATAAGATTCGCTTCCAATCGTGTTCTTAAGCAAGCCCCCTAACATTGGATCTGCTAAAAAGGAAAGAGGATTAACTGGCGGATAGATGCAATAAATAAAATAATTGTTTTTGCTTTCTTCTAAAAACATTGTCTTGACTAGCCCTAAGGCTTCTAAAGGCAAAAAAGCGTTATATAATTCGCCAGGAGTCAAGGATAAAAAAGAAAAAATCCTTTCATGAGTGAATATTTTTCCATTTACTTCACCTAGCAAAAAACTATATAAAGCAAAAGACTTAGCTCCAATTAAAGGAAGGTAGAACTCCCTGACTCTTAAAATATCGTCCCCTCCAAGAGCATCTTTTTTGCTTACCTCATAAAAATCATTAGCGCCGACATCATGCATAAATATATACCAGTATTAATTTTATCATTTTTGCTTAGTTTATTTTAGAGGAAATTAAAAATAAAAAATTGCAATTTGTTCTATTTCAAATGATGT
>DOQE01000117.1:0-1346 GCA_003512585.1 Bacillota bacterium
AAAGCAATTAAATAAAATAATGGCTTGCCTACATTAACTAGACAAGCCATTTTTATTATTGCTTCAATACTTCCATTTCTTCTTCTAATGTAAGCCCAGAAACTCCATTTTTAGGCGGGATTGAGGCAGGGCTATAAAAATAGCGATCATCCATATTAAATAATTTAGCAGTAGATTCCCCAGGCAAAGTAGACGCATAAGCCTTATCTAAAATCATCATCTTTGCATCAAAATCATCAATAAATGAAACTGCCAAGGCTTCTCTAGTCAATGGCAAGATAGGAGATCCAAATTCCAACTTCCCATGGTGAGATAAAACAATATGCTCAAGCAAAACCGCTACTTCTTTTTTATGGTATAAGGGATTAGAAGTAGTTTTTTCTTCTTCATTTAAAGAATCAAATTCATACATTCCAAGTTCTTTTGCCGTATTTCTTACTTCATAAAAACCCATTGATATGTGTCCTAATAGTTTTCCTTCTAAAGTAAAGCTTGGATTGCTAACCGAAGATAATTCGAATAGTTTCCCAAAATCATGGACAATACAACCGGCAAGAACAAAATCTCGGTTCAGTTTAGGATAGCAACGACAAATCTCTAACCCTAAATCCGCCATCGTGACGGAATGATAAATCAAACCCGAAACAAATTCATGATGGTTTTTAACCGCTGCAGGCCATATTCTAAATTTATCAAGGTATTTATTTACTAACGTAGATACAAGCTTTCTTAAATCTTCATCCTCGATAGAAGATACGTAAGTCAATAGCTTTCTAGTCAAAACTTCTTCTTTAACAGGAGAAGGCAAAACAAAATCCGAAACATTGACTTCACTTTCTTTTAAAGGAGAAGAGGATGTAATTTTAATTTGTAAACTCTTATTATAATTAAGCACCTTGCCGCTTATTAAAACAAAATTACCTTTAGAAAATATTTTCTCATCATTAAGACCAACTGACCATAATTTGCCATCTATTTGGCCTGAATTATCTTGCAGCAAAATGTTTAAATAATTATCGCCGTTTGTTTTAACGCATTTTTTACAATCTGCCACCAAAACAGGACCAGAAAAAGTATCGCCGTCTTTTAATTGATTAATCTTCATCGCTACATCCTCTTACTTTTCCAATTATATCTTCGTAATCGTATCCTTTTCTTAATAGAGAAGAAATAATCATTTGAGATAATTTATAGCCTTTATATTTTCTTTCGTATTTAGCTTTTGCTTCATTAAAATCGCTTTCTAAACTTAAATTATTTTCTTCTTCGTTAAGGAAGCTTAATGCCTTATCGACTGCTTCTTTAGCAACATCTAAATCAAAACCTCTTTCCCTTAAACAAAGCAG
>DOQE01000117.1:1361-6729 GCA_003512585.1 Bacillota bacterium
GCAACGCCTTGCTTATTTTTTTATTTTTAGGGGTCTTAGCCAAACGTTTATCTAAGATTTTAGCATAGGAAATCGCTTTTAAAAGTTCTTTGTCACGAGGAAAACTCAAACTGCTTATAATCTCATTCGATAACCCTTTTGCATGAAGATTAAATAGTATTTTATTTTTACCATATAAACGGAGTTCGGCAACATCTTTGGCATATGTTTTTGCATATAGTTCGTCATTGAGCAAACCATCTTTTGTCAGTTTATCGATTATTTGGTTTGCAACAAGAGAATCCACTCCCTTATTTAGTAATTTTTCGTAAATAACGTTGCTTGGGTAATTTTCTCTTGAAAGAAGGCTTAAAGCATACTCTAAATATTCTTCTTTGTTTATAGAAGACAATAGTTTTAAAAACTCATCTTTTGAAAGCATTTTTCCTTCAAAAAGACGAAAATCAGTAAAAGTAGATGGAGATAAAGCAAGTTTTTGTCCAGATTCAAAAATAATTAGAATTTCTTTTTTCTTTTTCTTTATGCTTTTAATTATTTCACCACGATTTTCTTCTAACACGTTCATACACCTCGATAATACTATTATAAAAATGTTCCATTGAATAAATATCTATGGCTTTTAAAGAAGATTGGATAATTTTGTTTTTCTCGTTCTCCTTTAAATCCATGATTAGCTTCAATTTATTGGGAAAATCCATTTCATCTTTAAAGAAAAAACCAGTCTCGCCATCCTTAATGGTTCCCACTAGATTATCATCATATCTAGCCATAACAATTAAATGGCCAGCCATGGCTTCCATAAAAGTTAAGCCCTGCGTTTCGGTAATGGAGGCTGAAGCAAAGCAATCCCCCAAATGATAATATTTTTGGGTTTGGTCTGGATCGCATTTTCCAGTAAAAACTACAGAATCGTTTATACCTAAAGAATAAGATAAATCTTGTAGCTCCTTTTCGGCTGGGCCCCAACCAGTTATTACTAGCTTTACCTTTTCATAAGGATATTGTTTCTTAAAATTAGCAAAACCTTTTATGACAACGTCAATGCTTTTTTCCTTAGCAATCCTGCCTAAAGACAATAAAACATATTCATCTTCCTTTATATCGTATTTATTTTTAAGGGAAAGCGTTTCCTCTTTGTTTTCATTAATAGGATCGAATCTAGAGAACTCCACCCCCGTAGGAATAACTGAAACTGTCGTATCAATACCTATTGACCTTAAATAATCTTTAATTTTGTCACTAGGAGCAATGAATTCTGTGTAGGAATTGCTTTTGCCTCGAAAATAAAAGCGAACCGCATGTCTAGCAAATCTATCAAAATGTCCCTTAGTAACATAGTAGGTATAATCTTCTATCATCGTATGGAAAGTATAAACCGAACCAATGTGGAATTTAGAAGCAACCAAACCACCGAAAATCCCAATTCCTGCATCGGTTTGGCAATGAACGACTTCTGGATGAAAATCTTTTAATATGGACATGGCTTTTTTGTTATAAAACATGGAAGCCATATAGCCGTATAAGGCTTTTAATTTAATGCCGGGTATTCTTAAAATGCCTTCTTGAAAAGTAACGTGTTTAGAAAAAGGATTAGTTGTAACTACTATAACATTATGCCCATGGGCTACTAAAGTTTTTCTTAAATTAAAAGTAGAAGTAGCCACCCCATTTATTTCTGGTGGATATGTATCTGAAAACAAAGCAATATTCATAAATCCCACCTTTGCATTTCATCTTCTTCCGATTCTATTTTCTTTTTTTGCTTTCTTACTTTCTCAATTTTTACTTTTTGACTTTTTTCTTTTTGTTTTAGATTCGGTTCCATTTTTTCAATTTGTTTAATTACATTTTCATTTTCGTCTATAGGCAAATTATTAGGCTTGGCTTTTCTTGGCTTGAAAATTGAATTCTCGGCAATCTTTTCTTGAATAGCCTTTCTAGAAAGTTGACGCGTTTCGTATAAAGTATCCGCACTCCTTTTACGTTCGGCGAATGTTTCAAGCTGAATATTAACAAAAGTTTGCCTGTTCGCATAATGGATAGGTTCTTTAGGACGACTTCTATATAATGCCGAAACCAATCCACTAGCCAACAAAGGAATATGGAAAGTAGCAGTTCTCCATAAAATTAAAGTAGAGCTAATATAGGCTTGGTTGCCATTAAAAAAGTTATAAAAGAGGAACTGATAAAATAATTCAGAAACACCGGCTGAACCAGGAAGAGGAATTAAACCCGTAACCATTTGATGAAAGGAAGATAAGAAGGCCGAATCAAAGAATAATTTGATATCAAATGAAGCGGTTTCACCAAAAGAATGCAAAGCCAAACCGGCAATATAAGGAACCGAATTTCTTAAAAATATCATTATAGAAAACAAGATTAGCTGCAATATAACGATAGGAACATTTGATTGTAGTCGCCTTAATTCAATCTTAAAGTTTTCAACATGAACCCTAAGATTTTCCCTGGTCCTATCCGGTTTTTTAATTAGCTTTATCTTGCCTAGAAAACCAATGACGTGATGCAAAATAAAATTATGGAAACGATGGCTATAACTCATTGCTAGCAAAAGAAAAATAACAGAAACATTTAAAACAAAACCCACAATAATCAAAGGAAGCATAGGAAAAGAAATCTGACTACCAAAAAGCATCAAATCAAGCGATTTAATATTCATTATTTGGCTCCATTCAAAGCAGATGGAAAGAACATCGAAGCCAATCAAAGCGATTTGATAAAGAATAAACCACATGACCATGATTGAAGCGGCGTTCGACACTTGTATGCCTTGAGATTTCAAGGTATAAACTTGCATAACTTGTCCGCCGCTCGCCCCAGGGGTGATATCACTATAAAACTGGCCAACATAAGAGGCGGCTAAGCCTTGGTGGAATTTATAATTCCTAGTATAAAGACGGCAAAACGCCCAAATGATGACCCCGTCTATGCAATAAGACAAAAAAATCATGCCTAGAATAACCAATAGATAAATCCAATCAGCCCCAGCAAAAGAAGAAACAACCGCGTCAAATTGCCCCCATAAAGACAAAGTTAAAGAAACAACTGTTGCAATTAAAACAATCAAAATATAAAGAACGTATTTTAATGTTTTTCTATTGTTAGAGGGCATCCCCTTATTATCATCAGTTTTAAAAGGCATAACAACAGAATATATTCTACCCTAATTTAATCCTTGTGAGGATATTTTCATTTCTTAGTATTATAAATAATGTCTCCAAAATTCAAAATAAAGGTACCCATTAACGATTCAACAGGGACATCGCATCCGGCATCGCACCAAGAACGGAACACTCCAATCCCGGCAGATAAAAGGAAAACGGCAACATATTTACGACATTTTTCATCGCCTTTTAAACTCGCCCAAGGGGAATTTAAAACCATAGGCTCGAAAGTCTTTTTTAGTTTATGTAAGAAGTGACTTTGAGAAACATCGATAATGGTTTTAATTTTCACCCTATTGTCTTTAATGTAATAACCTATCTTATAAACGGCATCTAGGTAATGTCCTGCCATATTGCTAGAAATAAAATGTTTCATATCCTCGACAATCATGTTTTCTATATCGTCTAAAACGGCAGAAATATTCTCATAATGCAAATAAAAAGTGGAACGAGAAATAGATAAATTAGTAGTAATTTCCTTAACGGTAACATCTTGCAAAGACTTTTTTTGCAATAAACGAAGCGTTTCATTCCTAATGGCTTCTTTTGTTTTTTCAACACGGCAATCTTTCATAATGAGGAAAGATTAACATCGAAATGAACATGTGTCTATATATTTAAAATACTTTCTTTAAATTACTAAAAAGGCAAAATACGTTTGTTATTTGGGTGGCTTAGATTATAAGAATAAACTTTCTTTTTTATTGCTTTGAATACTTCATTTTGTTTAATAAAAGAATATTTATTGCACGCTAACAGGAAATCAATAATACCGTTCCCATATATAGAAAAACTATACAATTTCTCTTCGTTGACTTTCCTTTTATAAAATATTTCAAGGGAATCATTCTCTAAAAACAAAGAACAATTCGATACCTTATAGTCTACTTTTAAAACATCTAGACTAGAAAGATAGATAAATTCAAAGGAAGAATAAATTTTCACATAATACTCAGGCAAATCGTCTTCCTTCAAAGAAGATAGTTCCCTTTTTTCGTTATATAAAAAACCATCTGAATTATTTAAGATACTCCCCTTTACTTCTTTTTGGCTATTTGCTTTTAAGCTTAAATAATAAACATAATCTAGGTTTTCTTTTTTAAACACATCAAAACGCTTAATTTGCCCTGATTTTAAAAAGCTACTGTCTATATAAAAATCAAAAATAGACCGGGTTTTTTTGCCAATATAAAACAATTTGTCAGCATAAGAAAAATAAACATTACTTTTGGTTATAAATAAATTGGTTCCATTTTCTTTTTCTAAATAAACAGACTTTTCTAAAGAAATTAATTTTTCATTAGCTTTTGAAAAGAAAACTAAAACTATTTTCCCAAAAAAGGATATATCGTGGCCTTCTTTTAAATAAGTAAATGATTCTTCTCCGTCTAAAACTATGAGAATATCTTTTTTTGAAGTGAATTCATGATGAAATAAAAGATTAATTTTCTTTAAGCTTTTCTCATTTTCAATTCTTTTTGCAACGTAGATCATAAATTCTATCTTTTCTTCACCTAGTTTTTACTACAAGAAAAAGTAGACTACAAACAATAGAAAAAAATTCCTTATTTATTAGTAATTATAAAATTAACATAACTAAAAGAAATAAATAAGGAAGAAGAATACCTTAAAATCAAATCAAAGTGATTTACGCGCCTTTTTTTAATTGTCTGGCCGAAACTTTAGTAACAAACTTTCTAGAGAAAAAACGCGGAGCAAAACAGCTTAATTTATTTTTAAAGCCCATGATGGCAAATGTCTTGCCTTTAATGGATTTTTTATATCCATAAGAAGCTACATCTATAGCATCGTAAGGCTTAATCTTTGAAAAGGTATAGTCATTATGTGCCTTAGATACGAATTTTGAATTAAATGGGCCAGGGCAAAGAGTCAATACTTTAACATTGGTTTTCCTTAATTCGTATGCAATAGACTCTCCAAGAACCGCTACGAAGCTTTTTGTCGCATGATAAGTACACATATAAGGCCCAGGGACCAAACCTGCTATCGAAGATACGTTGATAATATGTCCTTCATTATTTTTAAGCATGTCATCTAAAAATACACGGGTAAAATATAAAACCGCATTGCAATTGACTTCGGTCATCTTAAGTTGCTTAGAGATAGCCATATCCTTAAAATCACAGCAATCCCCAAATCCGGCAGCATTTACCAAGTTATTGACA
>DOQE01000106.1:0-2315 GCA_003512585.1 Bacillota bacterium
CAATGAAAAGCCCACGCTCGCGCCAACTTTAATCGCCCTAGTTAACCTAGTTTCATCTTGCCTAGAAAAAGAAAAAACAAGGCCAAAGCATAAAGAAGACATATAAACACTTGGGGCTTCTCCCCCTAAAGCCAATCCCATTAAAAAGGAACTTAAACAAGTCAAAAAGCAAATCACTATTCCTTTTAGATAACGGATTTTTAATCCCTTGGACACAAAAAAGGTAACAACCGAAACAGATTCGTTTCTAATCCTGCAAGTCGAAAGAAGGCTTAATTGAAATAATCCTAAAAATAAAATGGAAACAAATAAAAAGACCACTTTTATAGGCGAAGAAAAAAAATCTAGATTAATGAACAAAGATGATTTTTTCATTAAAATATGAAAAGAAAGCAAAACAAAAACACTTAATAAGGTTGCTAGAATTAGCAATATGATTAATCTTATTTTTGTTTTTTTCATAGATGCTTATAAAATACTAGATAATTATTTTTATTATTTTGCTATAGTCAACAATAAAGGAAACAAAAATAAGAGGTTATTTTTTTAGCTTTATAAAAAAGGTAATATCCTTGCCAGAAGAAGAGAAAACCTTTATTTCTCCTTTATTGGCTAAGACAATTTCTTCGGCAATAGATAACCCTATGCCATAACCGCTGCTAGAGCGAGACCTATTGGGGTCAAGAGTATAAAACCTGTCGAAAATATGATCTAACCTAGATAGGTCAAATTGGTCGCAAGTGTTATAAAAACTAACATAGGCAAACTTTTTATCCTCGTATAGTTTAAGGGTAAATTCACCGTTTTCATTTACATATTTGGTCGCATTTTCAATTAATATAAGAAATAATTTCATCAAAGATGATTCATCGCCTTTTACCTTTATTGAATCACCAATAGAAGAATTTACTTTGACATTCTTGCTTAAGAAAATCTTTTGAAAAGGTACGGTTGAGTCTAAAAGAAGCTCAGTCAAATCCACTTCTTTTATTTCTTTTTTTGTCAAAAGTTCTTCGGTTTTATATAAGGAAACCATCTCATTTATTAAAATAGATAGTCTTTTTGTTTGTTTCTTAATTGAAGCCACGTATTCATTGCTAGGCAAAGTAATTGCTAAAGCATCCGCGTTAGCGCTAATAATTGCCAATGGGGTTTTTAGTTCATGAGAAGCATCGGTTAAAAACATTTTTTCTTTTTTCTCTAATTCCACATAAGGGGCAATTGCTTTTTTAGAAAAGAAAAAGGAAGCGAGGGAAATAGAAGCAAAGCAAGCCAAGGAAACGCCAATTGAAACATATAAAGTAATGTCAATTAGGGTTATTTCGCTCCTTGCATCAACAAATAAATACAAATCTTTGTTTTGATCGTAGGAGAATTTTGAATAATAAAGTTCTTTTATCCTGCCGAAATCATCAAACCTATCATTAGAAGCAAGAATAACAAAGTCAAGCAATTGCTCTTCGCTTCCCGTTTTGAATTCATTTTCGGCAATATAAATATCGCTTGGAGTCAATTTTTTCTTTCTAGCATCTGCAAAAGCAAGAAAATACCTAGGAAGTATTTCCTCTTCATTTAAAGTTTCATTTGTTGAGGATATATAGTTATCATAAATGGTTGCTATATTGTTTCTTATGGCAGATTCGGTTTGGAAATGCATTGTTAGATTCAAAACAAGACAAATCAAAAACAAAACGCCAAAAGAAATAGAAGAGATTAAAACGGCAAATTTAGTTTTCAGTTTGGAAATCATTTTAAATAGCTAAAGAATAACCGGCGCCCCTATTAGACTTAATCACTACCTTAGAGCCTAATTGCAATAATTTTTTTCTTAAGGATGAAATATAAACCCAAACAGAAGAAAAATCGGTCTCGGAATCGAAATCCCAAGCACTTTCTAAAATGGATTGCGAAGAATGGACTTTTTCAGGGGAACTTAAAAGTAATTCCATTATTTGAAATTCCTTATTGCTTAAGGAAATGCTGGCTTGTTGGCAAGACAATTTATAGCGGGACAAATCCAACCTTAAATCCCCAAAAGACAATATGTTTCCATTCCCACCTTGGCTTCTTCTTATAACGGCCCTTAGCCTAGCTAAGAGTTCATCGGAAGAAAAAGGCTTAGGGATATAATCGTCCGCGCCAAGGTCAAAACCTTCAATCTTGTCATCTATTTGCGTTCTAGCGGTTAAAAAAATAACCGGTGTCTTAATCCCTTCCTTACGCATCGAAGACAAAACATCATATCCATTTAATTTAGGCATATTGATATCAAGAATAACCGCATCATAGCTAGCCCCATGCAAGCAATCCATGGT
>DOQE01000106.1:2367-2759 GCA_003512585.1 Bacillota bacterium
AAATCTACAGAATAATTGGAATTTTTTAAAACGGTAGATAATGCCTTGACAAATTCTTTTTCATCATCTGCTAATAAAATTCGCATAACATTACCTCTTACTGACTTAATTCTAAAGAATTTAAAACAATTTGGTAGGTTATTTTGTTAATTTATCGAATAAAAACCCATAATTTGATTAAAAAAACATAACTAGTTGAAACTACATAACGACTTGAAAAATGAACCAACAAATAAAAAGCGTCCCGTTAAGGACGCTTAAAATCTTTAAGATTGCTTATTTAGGCAACATAAACGGGAGTAGAATAAACCCCAACTTGCTGCCAAGCAAAGATTGAGAAGAAATCGCCAAGTTTGCTCATGGAGATGCCAGTTAATGTTCTAAGTCTAGTA
>DOQE01000125.1:0-15337 GCA_003512585.1 Bacillota bacterium
GATTGAAGGCATCGAGGAATTGCCTTTAGATGCAAAAGTAGGCGAAGAAGATGTATTGGGCTATTTAGGGTTAGACGATGTTATTTTGGATGTCTCCATTTTGCCAAACCGTCCTGATTTATATTCTTTATCTTCGCTTTGTCTAGAGGTTGGTTGTCTTTTTTCTAGAAAGGTAACCTTGGATAAATTTGACGATGTGAAGGAAATAGATAATTCCTTTCAAATTGCTTCATCTACTTCTTCTTGTCCTATTTTTTATGGTGGCATAGCTAGGGGAGTAGAAGTTTCTTCTTCTCCAAGTTGGCCGGTTTCCTTGCTTAGAAGCGAAGGTATTAGATCGATAAATAATGTCGTTGATATCGGCAATTTGGTCATGCTTTTGACCGGACAGCCTATCAATATGTATGACTTAGACAAATTAAATGGCGATAAATTAGAAGTCAAAGATGATTTCGAAGGCGATTTCCTAGCCATGGATGGGAATACTTATAAACTCGAAAAAGGCGATTTGGTGGTCTCTAGTAATAACAAGGTTGACTGCTTGGCTGGAATTATGACTTCTTCTGAATGCGAAGTTACTTCTAGTAGTAAAAATATAGTAGTAGAAGCCGCTTATTTTTCTTCTTCTAGCATTAGGCATACCTCTTCTAGAATAGGATTAGCTAGCGATTCTTCTCTTCGCTTTTGCAAAGGCATTTCTAAATCTAAGCAAAAAGAAGCCATAAATGCTTGCTTATATTATTTATCTTCTTTATGCAAGGCTTCTAAAATCTCTTCTTTGTCTCCTTTTGGCAATATAAAGACAAAGGAAGATGAAATAAGCATGCCGATTTCTTATATCGATAATAGATTAGGGACTTCCTTTGGCAAGAGTTTAATTATCAAGACTTTGGAAAGAGATTATTTTAAGCTGAAGGAAGAAAAGAATGGAATTTTAACTTTCCTAGTCCCACTTCATAGGCTAGATATAGACGATAAAGCCGATTTATGCGAAGAAGTTATTAGGATTTTAGGATATGAAAATGTTAAATCGATTTTACCAAATTCGAGCTTGACTTTGGGTGGGCTAACTCCTTCGCAAGCCAAGATTAGATCATTAAGAAGATATCTTTCTTCAAACGGGTTAAATGAAGTATTGACTTATACTTTGATTGGCAAAAAGGATTTAAATAAATTTAATTTCCTTCATGATGAAGATCCCTATATTTTATCTAATCCCATGAGCCAAGACAGGATGATTGTTCGTAAGGGTTTGTCTTTCTCTTTATTAGAGGTTTTAACTTATAACGCTTCAAGACAAAATAAAGATTTGGGTGTTTTCGAAATAAGTGATATCGATACTCCGTTCTATCAAGGCAAACATCTTTGCATTGCCTTGACTGGATTGAAATTAAATCGTGGATATTTAGAAAATAGGCCTTATGATTTCTTTGATGGCAAAGGCTATTTTGAAGGAATTGCCGATTATTTATCTATTTTGCCAACTAGGATTAGCTACTCTTCGTTCATTTCAGAAAAAGAGGAATTGCATCCAGGAAAGTCAGCTTATATAAAAATAGATAATAAAATTGTTGGGGTAATAGGGGAATTACATCCTCTTTCCTTAAAGGAATTTGGTTTAAAAAATGCCGTATTGGTTGAATTGGATTTAAAATCTTTATTGGATATAAAAACAAGTCAGCCCAAAGCCGCAATACCATCTAAATATCCTTTCATTACTCGCGATTTGGCTTTTATTTGCAGTAAAGACATGACTATGGATAAAATCAAAAAGGAAGTTGGCAAATGTTCTTCCTTGATTAAAAATGTCGAACCTTTTGATATTTACGAAGGCTTAAATTTATTGCCCCATACCAAATCAATGGCCATTAGAATTACTTTGCTTGATCAAAATAAGACATTAACCGATGAAGAAGCAAATAATGTTATGGCTAAGGTTATGGACGCTTTAAATAAATTACATTGCGAGATTAGAAAATGATAGTTTTTAAATCCTTGGTAACACAGAAAAAAGATCTAAAGTTTAACGAGACTTTTACTTTTGATAAAGACGAATTAAAAAATTATTATCCTTTAGTAGAAGTTAAAAAAGCTTTGATGGATGGGTATTTCTATAGAGATGAGGAAGATTATTTACGTTGCAACCTCATAATAAAAGCCAACGTTACTTTAATTGATTCCATTACAAATGAACCTTTCGATAAGGAAATGGAAATTAAAGATGATTTTGAGATAATGGATAAAGAAGATGGGGAAGGGGAAGGCTATATTTTCTCTTCTTCTAGTTTTTCTTTGTCTTCATTATGCCTTTGCCTAATAAAATCTTCCATTCCTTTAAAAGTAAGAAAGGAAGATTGATTATTTGTTATCGAATTTATTGCCGCAGAGTTGGCAAGTTTTGGCATCGCTTTTGTTTATAAAACCACATTTAGGACATACTTTTGTTTCTAAAGAACCGGTTTTATCTTCATTTTTTGTGTATTCTTTTTTGTTAAATCTATTAGAAGAAGAAAAATCTGGCGCCACATAACGATGATTATCGCTTTCAATTTCATAAGTTTTATTAGTTGGAAGCGTTTCCTTTTTATTTATGTTTTCCTTTTTGCCTTGCTCAACTTTTTTTATGACGTTTTTATAAATTAAGGAAAACATAAAGACAAATAAACTAATAAAAAATAAAGGAAAGCAAAAAACAAACATGGGGGAATCTTGAAAAAGGGTAGAGCTAACAATAATTAAAATAAAACCCAATAGGAAAGAAGCGGCCGAGAATATAGTTAAAACTACATACATCGTCTTATATTTTTTTAATAAAAGTGGATTTTCCCTTAATTTATTTTCAAATTCTTTTTGCTTGTCTTGATTTAATTTCATATGCTCATTATAAGGGTAAATAAAAAGAATATCCATATCCATAAAATAATTTTTGAAACTTCTTGCAAAAGTTTGAAAAATAAAGATAATTATTGTTGGGAGGTCTCTATGATTGAATGGATAAATCAGAAAAATAGAGTTGGCGTTGTTAGTTTATACCAAACAAACATGACTTTTAATTCAGTTGCCACCGAATCTATTCTTAATGCTTATAAAGTTCAAATTGGCGTTGATGAAAAAAATGATTTAATAGTAAAGCCCATTTCAAAGGAAAGGTTTGATAGAGGCGATATCGATCCATCTGGCCTTTATGATGTGGCAATAAAAAAATCATATTCACGTATCTCTTCGACTTTCTTATTGTCTACAATTGCAAATAAATTGCATATTAGACTTGGCTCTTCACCATATAAAATGGATTCGATTTGGGATGAAGAAAATGGTTATTTAATAGTTAAAAAGGAGGGACAAATTTAATATGGAAGAATGGATGTGGCTTATTTGGCTGCTTTTAGCAGTCCTAACATTAATTATTGAAGCCTCAACAGTCGCCGTTATCTCGATTTGGTTTTCCCTTGGCTCAATCTGTGCGCTTATTTTGTCTTTCTTTCCATCCTATATACCTTATTGGGCCCAAATAATAGTCTTTTTTGGGGTCTCAATTATTTCTTTCTTTGCCTTGAAGCCTTTAATTAAAAAATGGATGGCAAAAAAAGAAAAAACAAGGAATTATGTCGATTCCTTAATTGGGATGAAAGGTGTGGTCTTAACTAGAGTGGACTCACTTCATAACGGCGAGATTATGGTGAATGGACTGACTTGGACTGCGACTACTTCAACTTCCTCTACCTTTAATGAAGGCGAAGTTGCTAAAATAGTAGCCGTTGAGGGCAATAAATTATTTATTTCTAAAACAAAAGAAGAAAACAAGGAGTAAAAAAAAATGATTATTCTTTCTTCCTTACCTGCTTATGCTATCGTCTTAATTATATTGGCTTGTTTATTTGTATTATTAATTCTTATTTTGCTAGCCAATGTAAAAATCATTTCCCAAACCGAGAAAGGAATAGTGGAAAGGCTAGGCTCTTTCCGTACCGTTTGGGATACAGGCATCCATTTTAAGGTACCTTTTTTTGATAAGCTCGCCCATAGAATTGATATGAGGGAGCAAGTCAAGGATTTCCCTCCCCAAAATGTTATTACTAGCGATAACGTCACGATTCAAATAGATACAGTCGTTTTCTATTATGTTTCTGACCCAAAATTATATGCTTATGGGGTTGCCAATCCAGTACAAGCCATCGAGTTTCTCTCTTCTACTACTTTAAGGAATATAATCGGCGAGCTAGATTTGGATTCTACCCTTACTTCTAGAGACATAATCAATGAAAAAATGAGAAAAACCTTGGATGCCGCGACAGATCCTTGGGGAATCAAAGTCACTAGGGTCGAAGTTAAAAACATTTTGCCTCCAAGAGATATCCAGGAAGCCATGGAACGCCAAATGAGGGCCGAAAGAGAAAAAAGAGAAAAGATATTGCTTGCCGAAGGGCAAAAACAAAGTGCCATTCTAATCGCGGAAGGTAATAAAGAATCCGTTATTCTAAGCGCAGAAGCCGAAAAAGAATCAACGATTAAAAAAGCAGAAGGCGAGGCCCAAAAGCTTATCGATTTAAAGAAAGCCGAAGCCGATGGAATTAGACTAGTTAGGCAAGCCGAAGCCGATGGTATCAAAGCCATAAAAGAAGCTGGGGCCGATAAGTCGGTATTGACTATAAAAGGTTATGAAGCCTTAGAAAAAGTAGCAGATGGCAAGGCTACTAAGATTTATCTTCCTTCCTCTTTGGAGCCTCTTGCCGCAAATTCAGAAATCCTAGCTTCCTCATTTAAGGAAAGCAAAGAATAAAACAATAAAAATTTCATAGGAAAAGGTGATCGTAATGACCACCTTTTCTTTTTCTTTTTTTTTATAAAAATTCGATTTTTTCTCTTGAAAGAAAATAACTTCAATGGTAATGTATACTTCGTAGGTGGGAAAAAGTGGGAAACGTTTATTTAGGAACATATAATCGCTCCTTAGACAACAAATTCCGGCTTCAACTTCCACCGAAATTGCTTCCTAATGAAGAAAAAGAATTCGTTCTCTCCTGCGGTTTGGACGGTTGCTTGTCTGTTTATCCAAAGGAAGGATTTGATAAACTTGTTGAAAAAATGAGCCAATTCGACTTCCTTGATGACAAAAAAAGAGCCTTTGTTAGATTAACTAGCGGCTCGGCAATGCCAATTGGTTTGGATTCTCATGGGAGGATATCCATTGGAAAGGATATTGCAGAACGCTTTAGCTTATCAGGAAGCGTTACCGTCATTGGGGCTTTGGATCATTTTGAGATTTGGAATGTCGCCTTATATGAAAAATATCTTCTTAAAAGTTCTTTGGGCTTAGGGGGTATTAATTAATATGGATGGACATATTCCCGTATTACTTAATGAATCCATATCCTTGCTTGAAGTTAAAAATAGCGGCATTTATGTCGATTTGACTTTTGGTAGGGGAGGCCATTCTTCGCTACTTCTATCTAAACTAGGAGAAAAAGGAAAACTATTTGCCTTCGACCTAGATAAAGAAGCAATCGCCTTTGGCAAGAATAAATTCCAAGACGATAAAAGAATAAACTTCATCCATTCTAGTTTCGCTTTCATGAAAGAAGAGTTACTAGAAAAAGGGGTCAATAAGGTCGATGGCATCATTGCTGACTTAGGTGTTTCCTCCCCTCAACTAGATAATCCGGAAAGAGGTTTCTCTTATAGGTTTGATGCTCCTCTAGATATGAGGATGAACCAAGATAGCAAATTAACCGCCTATGAAGTGGTTAATTCCTATCCAAAGGAAAAACTAGAAAAGATTCTATTCGATTATGGGGAAGAAAAAGATAGCAAACGAATCGTCAACGCCATTCTAAGAAGAAGAGAAAAAGCTCCTATTAGAACTACATTCGAATTAGTTGAAGCCATTAAGGAGGGAAAACCCTATTCTTCTTTAAAAGAAAAAGGACATCCCGCAAAGCAAACATTCCAAGCCATTCGAATCGAAGTTAACAAAGAAGAAGAAGCCTTGGAAAAAATCTTAGAGGACGCTCCAGAACTATTAAATTTAAATGGAGTTCTCGCCATCATTACGTTTATGTCAATAGATGATAGGCTCGTGAAAAAAAGATTCGTCGAACTAAGTTCATCAATGGGTTCTAGACACGGATTGGATTTGTTACCAAATCAAATAGAAAAACCAAAGTTCTTAAACTTGAGCAAAAAGCCAATCTTGCCAAGCGAAGAGGAAGAAAATATAAATCGCAGAAGCGTATCTGCAAAACTAAGAGGATTAAAAAGAATAGCAAAATAGAAAGGTTAGGTGGGCTAAAATGAAAGATAAATTAGTAAAGACCGGACATAAGAAAAACTACTATAAGATGAAGAAGATATTTCATACTTCTCTTTTCGTTTTGGCTTTAATGGCAATTTCTGCCGCGCCTGTTGCAATTACTTATACAGTTTATATGGTAGATGCCAATAGCAATACAAATGCCCAAATAAATACTAACGAAGAAGAAGTAGAAGCAAATGAAGAATACCCATCTTATTCTTCTTCTTGTAACGAATAAAAAAACGCTTATTCCCCTTGGACCGGTTTCCCTTCGCCGGTCCTTTTTCTTTACTGCTAAAAAATATTTAAAAAACTACTAAAAAATTATCGGTTCATCTTTTTTTGTCTTTTTTTCTATATTAAAATAACTAGGGAAAAAATATGGATAGACCACAAGCGTTTTTTGAAATAAGTTCAGATGCCATTAAGTTAATTGTCGGATACGAATTAAACGGTTCGCCTTTTGTCTTATATACAAAAGAAGTGAAAGTTCCAAATCTATTGGATGAAAATAAAGCCATTAATAAGGATGCACTAAACCAGGCTTTTGCTTCTTTTCATAATATTAAGGATGAAAAAGAGAAATTAAATATCTCTATTTCTAGGGTTAATTTAGTTTTGCCTTCTGTCGGACTACAAGTTTATCAAAACGATAAAACTACCAATGTTGTCGATCAAAATAATGAAATAACCAAATTAGACATTACCAATGTAATTTCTCTAGTATCCAAAGAAAGCGTGCCTGGGGATTATTCAATTGTCGATATCATTCCCGATGAATTTATCATTGATTCAGGCGAACGTTTCTCCAATCCTCCCTTAGGGAAGAAATCGACCTCTTTGACTATAAAAGCAAAAGTCCATTGCTTACCAAGCGGAGTTGATTCCTTTTATCATAATTGCGCGAATGCTTGCGGATATAGATTGCTTAAAAGATGCGTTTCTTGTTATTGTGCGGCCACATTATTGGCCACTTATAAGGAATTGCCTCGTTCTTATGTCTTAATTGATATGGGTTCTAGGCTTACTAGCGTTTCCTTAGTAGGGGAAGCTTCCCCATATGAAAATGCTTCCTTTTATTTAGGCGGAGCGGATTTAGATAAAAAAATCGCAAGGGAATTTGGCGTTAGTTTAGATACTGCTATAAAATTAAAGAAAAGATTAGGATACGATGATAGAAAGACTTCCTATTCCTTAGGCATTGCCGAAGGATTGGATGCCTCGTCTAATAAAGTCACCTATTACCAAAAAGATTTAAATCAAGTTGTTTCTTCTTATTTTGAAGAGTTCTTCAAAACATTTGACAATGCCTTGAATTCTATTTTTTCTAAATATGGGAATAAATTCATGGATTTGCCATTTATTCTAATAGGCGGGGCTAGTAAATTAAATGGGCTTAGATCTATTTTTGAGTTGCATTATCCAAATAGGGAAATTTATTTTGTGACTCCGAAAAGCATTGGTGCCAGAGACCCAAGTTATGTCAATTTGCTAGGTTTGATATTGGCCTCTAGCCATTATGGAGGGACCTTAGAAGATAATTATCGCGGTATGGCCGAGGTAAGCAGGGTCAATAAAACCATGGAAAAGAAAAAGAAAGAGAAAAGCTCTTCCCCTGAAGATGATTCTTTGTAAGTCGGGGCTAATTTATGGATGAGAATGGTATGGATTTAGATAATTTTGAACCTGTTGCTAGGATTATTGTAATTGGGGTAGGCGGGGCTGGAAATAATGCCGTCAACCGCATGATGGATGAACATATCGACAATGTCGAATTTTATGTTTTAAATACCGATAAACAAGCGTTGGCTACTTCTAAAGCCCCCAATAGGATTGTTTTAGGCGAAGAAGTTACAAAAGGACTGGGTGCCGGAGGAAATCCCTCCGTTGGCAAAGAAGCCGCGATTCAATCCACCGATACGATTCGTTCCATCGTAAAGGGTGCCGATATGGTATTTATTGCCGCCGGAATGGGAGGAGGAACAGGGACTGGTGCAGCTCCAGTAATTGCTTCCATATGCCGAGAAGAAGGGGCTTTGACTATTGCTATTGTTACCCGTCCATTTACTTTTGAAGGCAAGACAAGAATCGCTAATAGCGTATCAGGGTTAGGCGAATTAAAAGATGCCGTTGATTCAATCATAATTGTTTCTAACGATAAATTGCTTATGGCTAGTGGCGGAGTTCCGATCTCTCAAGCCTTTAGCGAATCGGATAGGGTTTTGGCTCAATCTGTAAAAACGGTTACCGATTTAATTTTATTGCCTGCCGTCATTAATTTGGATTTTGCCGATGTTAAATCCACTTTAAAAGGATCTGGGATTGCCTTGATTGGATTTGGGATGGGCAGTGGCGAACATAAAGCCGAAGAAGCGGCTGAAAATGCTATAAATAGCCCATTATTAGAAGCATCCATTGCCGGGGCTAGAAGGGCTATATGTGCCGTTACTTGCGGTTCGAATGTTACTTTATATGAAGCCAATGAATGCGTTAATAGGATAATTGAACAAGCCGGGAATGAAGTCGACATCAAATTTGGCGTTTCAATAAACGACCAACTTAACGACACGATTTTAGTAAGCGTTATCGCTAGTGATTTTACAGAGGATTTTGACTTTACCTCCGCTCCAACTTTTACTCGTCCTAAAAAGGAAATGGTTGGCAATGGAGTTGACGAAGCCAAAGCTTTGGCCATAAAAAAAGAAGAAGAAAACGAGAAAAACTCGGGAGAAGACGAAGAAAACGCCAAAACCAAATTCTTGCCAGATTTCTTTTCTGGGAAACTTGACTCCAATAACTGAGCCTAGTTGTCATTTCTTCTTTTAGTGATAATATTTAATGGGCTAAGACGAAGACGCGCCAAAGACAATGACAGAGAACCCCGCCGAAGTTGAGAAGGGGGAAGTCAATGGACATCACTTCCGAGCCTGAAGATCGAACTTAATTTAGGTCTTCCGCTTCTTGGCGTTAAAAGAAAAATAAGGGCTTGATATCAATCAAGAAATAAGGTGGTACCGCGCCAAAGGCGTCCTTATAAGAAGACGCTTTTTATTTTGTAGAGGTGAATTATGGAATTAAAAGAAACCCTATTGATGCCTGTTACTAGTTTCCCAATGAGAGCTGGTCTAGGCGAAAAAGAACCATTATTAGTAAAAAAATGGCAAGATGACCATATTTATGAAAAGATGAATGAAAATAGGATTGATGCTCCTACTTTTATGCTTCATGATGGCCCACCTTATGCCAATGGAGATATCCATTGCGGTCACGCCTTGAATAGATGCTTAAAAGATTTTGTCATTAGATATAAGAACATGGCGGGCTATAAAACCCCATTTATTTTTGGTTGGGACACTCACGGCTTGCCAATCGAGGTTCAAGTAACAAAAAACGGAGTCAACAGGAAAGAAACCCCGATACCTGTCTTTAGAGAAAAGTGCAAAGAATATGCCCTTACTCAAGTCGAAAGACAAAAGAAAGAAATACAAAGATTAGGATGTCTAGGCGATTACGATCATCCTTATTTGACGTTATTAAGCGATTATGAAGCCAAGGAAATGGAAGTTTTTGCTTCAATGGCCTTAAAAGGACTTATTTATAAAGGCGTCAAACCTGTTTATTGGTCCCCATCTAGCGAATCCGCTTTAGCAGAAGCAGAAATCGAATATCATGATGTCAAAGCTAGGACAATGTATGTTAAATTCAAGGTTAAAGACGGCAAAGGTAAACTTTCTTCTTCTACTTATGTTGCGATTTGGACCACGACTCCTTGGACTATACCAGCCGATCAAGCCGTTACGGTAAATCCTAAATTTGAATATGGCTTATTTAAAACCAATAAAGGAAACCTTCTTTTCCTTGTATCATTAAAAGATAAACTCGCAGAGGAATTAGAACTTGGGGATGTCGAATTGATTAAGACGATTAAAGGCGGGGAATTAGAGGGAATAGTTTTAGAACATCCTTTATATCCCAATAGAGTTTCTCCCATTATTTGTGCTTCCTTCGTTACCGAGGATTCAGGTACTGGATTGGTACATACGGCTCCAGATCATGGCGTTGATGATTTTAATGCTTGCTTAAAATATGGTATTAAGCCATTTTGCCCGGTTGATGAAAAAGGTGTTTTGCATCTAGAAAAAGATGATCCACTAAATGGATTATTTTATGAAGAAGCCAACGATAAAGTCATCGATATGTTAACCAATCTTGGCTTATTGTTAAAAGAAGAAGACATAGTCCATAGCTACCCTCACGATTGGAGGACGAAAAAACCAGTCATATTTAGGGCTACCCCCCAATGGTTTTGCTCCATTTCCCCAATTAGGGAACAACTTTTAAAAGAAGTGGCCTCGATTAATTGGGTACCATCCTGGGGAGAAAACAAGATGGTTAATATGATCAAGGATAGAGGCGATTGGTGCATTTCTAGGCAAAGACTATGGGGCGTTCCAATTCCTATTATTTACAATGAAGACGGTTCTCCAATAATTGAAGAAGAAGTATTTGATCACATTATTAATATAATAAAGGAAAAAGGGTCCTCGGCTTGGTTTGAATTAAGCGAAGAAGAGCTTCTTCCTCCGAATTATAAAAATAAAAAGTCTCCACATGGTTTATTTAAAAAAGAAAAAGACATCATGGATGTTTGGTTTGACTCGGGCTCTAGTTGGAATGGAACCTTGTTAAATAGAGGCTTAAAATATCCAGCCGATTTATATCTAGAAGGAAATGACCAATATAGAGGCTGGTTCAATTCTTCTTTAATCCTATCTACTGCCTTTTCTAATGTTGCTCCCTTTTCAACTTGCCTAACCCATGGTTTTGTCATGGATGAAAAATGGCAAAAAATGTCAAAATCGGCCGGGAATGGCGTCGATCCAAATAAAATTGCATCTATATATGGCGCGGATATATTGCGTTTATGGGCTGCTACTGTTGATTATAGATCGGATTGCCGTATCGGCGAGTCTATCATTAAAACGGTTGTCGATATTTATAGGAAAATAAGAAATACATTTAAGTTTATCCTTGGCAATCTTTCTTCTTATGTAGAGAAAGAGGCATCAAGTTTAACTTTCTCTACCGTTGATAAATTTATTCTTTCTGAACTAGAAAGAGTAAAAAACAAAGCCTTAACTTCTTATGAAAATTATGACTTTGCTTCCGTTATCAATCCTATTGTTAATTTTTTAAGTTCGACATTATCTAGTTTTTATCTAGATATTAGCAAAGACGCCTTATATTGCGATGCCTCTAATTCAAGTAAAAGAGACGCTATATGTTTTGTTTTGAATAAATGCTTGAAAACATTGACTCTTTTGTTAAATCCGATTCTTCCTTTTACTATGGAAGAAGTGCATTCTTATTGGCCAAGCAAAAATAAAGAAGCTTGCCAATTGGAAGATATGCCTAGAATAACTCATGTTTATGATGAATCGGTTCAAAAAGCTTTCTCATCTTTTATCTCTTTAAGAGATGAGGCATTAAAGGCCTTAGAAAGGGAAAGGGCAGAAGGCAAAATTGGTTCAAGCGTTGACGCTTCCATTCATTTAAGCATAAAAGACGATTTGCTTTATTCGTTGTTTTGCTCGGAAAGCAATGAGGATATCGCTTCCTACTTCATAGTTTCTAAGCTAACTTATGAAAAGGGAGAGAAAGATAGCTGCATTGTTTCTATTGATGAAGATGATATTTGTCCCCGTTGCCGTAAGCATTTTGCTAAATTAGTCGATCATAACGGGATAAAAGTTTGTTCTAGATGCAATAAGGCTTTGGGTGAACATGAATAAGATCAAGTCTATCTATTTAAAATTCAACTCTTTGGATAAGCGTAAAAGAAATGGTTTAATCATTTTCTTTTCGCTTTGTCTATTTTTGTTTGTAATGGATATTGTCTCGAAATGGCTTTGCCAGATTTTCGTAAAAGAAGGAGAGCCGATTCAAATAATTCCTAATTTCCTTTATGTTTCTCTTTACCATAATACGAAGATTGCCTTCTCTTTGGGAATAGATGGGGTAGCAGGAAGAAGCATTAATATCATCATTTCATTGGTAATGTCTATTTTAATTGCTTTTTATTGGCTAAAAAATGCCTTTAAATTCAATTATTTGGAACATGCGACTGCTTGTTTGCTTCTAGCGGGGGCGGCTGGAAACTTAGTCGATCGTGCTTTTTATTGGTCAAATATAACTGGGTTTGATGGAGTCATAGATTTCAAGCAGTTTTATTTAGGAGGAGGACCTAATAAGCCTAATTCTTTTTTAAATCCTTTCGCTGTTTTTAATTTTGCCGATGCCTATTTAACAATTGGGGTAATCATGATGATAGTAATTCTATTAATCGATGCGGTAAAAAACGCCAAGAAAGATCCCTTTAACAAAAATCCATTAGAAGAAAATAAGACAAATAATAACGATGAACGAAACGAATAAAATTACTTTAATAGTAACTAAAGAAGAAGCTGGCATTAGGCTTGATCAATTCCTTTTTCTTCATAAGGCAGCTATTAGTAGAAGCAAGGCTAGCTTAATTATTAAAAATAAAGAATGTTTAGTTAATTCCAAATTTGAAAAGGCCCATTATTTAGTCGAAGAAAACGATGAAGTCTCTTTTCTTCCTTATTCAGAGAAGGAAAGCCAGCTAGTCCCGGAAGAGGTTCCTTTTGAAGTCGTCTATGAAGATGATTATCTTCTTGTTATCAATAAACCAAGAGGCCTAATTGTCCATCCTGGGAACGGCCATAAAGACAAGACGTTGGTAAATGGTCTGCTATATAGAAAAACTAAGCTAGCCGATACTAATGATTATATTAGGCCAGGCATAGTCCATCGTATCGATAAAGATACTAGCGGCCTTTTAGTCGTAGCCAAGACTAGCCAAGCCATGTTAGGGCTACAAGAGCAACTTTCGTCCCATTCAATGCATAGAGAATATAAGGCTCTTGCTTTAGGGATAATAAATGAAAATGAAGGCAAAATCATTGCCCCGATCGGTAGAGATAAAGCCAATAGAATAAAGATGTGCGTTGATTTAAAAAATGGCAAAGAAGCCATTACTAACTTCAAAGTAATCGAAAGATTTAAAAAAAGTAACGTAACATATATCGATTGCAAGCTTGAAACGGGCAGAACCCATCAAATAAGGGTACATTTTGACTATATTGGCCATCCTTTGCTTGGCGACCCAATTTATGGAAAAGGCAATAGGACATTAATAAATGATGGCCAATTGCTTCATGCCTATAGACTCTCTTTTTTTCATCCAATTTTAAATAAACAAATGTGTTTTGAAGTGGGTCTTCCCTCATATTTTCAAGACGTTTTAAATAAGCTTAATTAGAATGATATATTAAATTAAGATTTTCTTTGTATTGGCAAAATTTAGTTTAGCAACTTTTTCTAGTTCTTTTTCTCCATATTTCTTAACGAATTCCTTCCCAAATGAATCGACTTTGCTTCCCGATCCAAAAGGAAATGATAAATCGTAGGCTTTATTCAATCTTTCCATCTTTAGCAAAAAGGAATACCTAGCAATAATTGAGGCGGCTGCAACGCTAGGGAAAAATAATTCACCTTTTGTTTTAAATTCAATGGGGCTAGCAATTTCTTTTTCATCGCTTAAATAAGAATAATATAAGGGCGCGGAGGCGAATTGGTCTTGCTTTAAAGGAATATTTGGATATTTTTTGACTAGATTTAAAAGAACCCTATTATGCATTTTGGCTTTTATTTGATTGATCTTTAGACCAATCTTAGATAGTTCATTATATTTTTCTTGTGGCAAATATAATTCCGAATAGGGAACAAGGTTAATCAGTTTTGCCCCAATTTCTTTTATTTTTTTATCATTTAATAGTTTGGAATCTGTTACTCCTAGCTCTTTTAAAATTGGATAAGTTATATTGGAAACAAAACTCGCAGCAACAATTATTGGCCCAAAATAATCACCTGTTCCTACTTCATCCGAACCTATCTGAGGAGAAAATATAGGCGCTTTAGGACAAGTTTTATTAACTGTTTTCATTTCATCTTTGACTTCAAATCCATTTTTTAAGGCTTCTTTTCTGGCTTTTTCCCCTTGGAATAGAATTGTGAATTCATTTGGATTTTTTCTTTTATAGATACTTATGGCTACGTTTTTATCTTTATAAGAAAAAAGAATGTAATCATTTTTAGGAATAGAAGAATTTCCTTTATAGAAAGAAACTATTTCTTCTAGCTTTGTTTTATCTATTAAAAAAGAATAAGAGGGGTTATCCATCCACTATATTTTAAAGAAACATCTTTAAAGTAAAAACACTTTTTGTAATGTATAATTATTTTATGCGTAATGCTTACGATATTTTAGAAATAAATAAGATTAGGGAAGAGCTATCTTCTTATGCCTATACTGAGATTGGAAAGTATTCAAGTTTAAAGAATAAAGAATTTCCTCTAGTTGAATTAAATAATCAATTTGCCTTATTAAAAGAAATGGATTTGGCGATATCTTATAAAGGCAATATGCCTTTTAATTCATCTTTGGATTTGACTAAGCCTATTTCTTTAGCTAAAAAAGGCTCTTCGCTTAGCAAGGAAATCATTTATTCAATTGCCCTAGATATTGATAATGGTTTAACTTTATCTAGTTATATCAAATCTTTGGAAGAAAAGATGTTTCCTTGCTTAAGGGAAATCGAAAAAAAGTTCCCTTCTCTTGATATTATATTAGAAAGAATAAGAAAGAGTATTGCTCCTGATCTATCTATCTTCGATGATGCATCAATTGATTTAAAAAGAATTAGAAGAGAAATTTATCAAATTAAAAAACAGGCCGATAGAATTACTAACGAAGCTTTGCTAAAAAACAAGGAATACCTTACCTCTTTTTCCTATACTTTAAAAAACGGGCATTTTGTTTTACCCGTTTCTACTTCTTTTAAAAATAAAGTCAAAGGCATTATCCAAGATGTTTCTTCTACGGGTTCGACTACTTTTATTGAACCTGAAGAAATCGTCTCTTTAAACAATAGGATTTTTGTGCTTAACGAAGAAGAAAAAAGA
>DOQE01000125.1:15352-16997 GCA_003512585.1 Bacillota bacterium
GAGAAATAGAAAAAATATTGTTTGAGCTATCTAAATTAATCGCCTCTAACGGAGAAGAAATATTAACGTTAAACAAATTGATTGGAGATTTAGACTTTTTGCAAGCTAGGGTCTTGTGGGGAAGAAAATATAAAGGGCATGTGCCTACTTTAGGCGATTATGTCTATCTTCCAAACTCTAGGCATCCTTTGCTTAATCAAGATAAAGTTATAGCCAATACCATAATTTTAAAAAAAGAAACGAGGGTTTGTATTATTTCTGGACCTAACGCCGGAGGAAAAACGGTTATTTTAAAAACGCTTGGCTTATTTGCCTTAATGTTTAAGCTAGGCTATATGCTTCCAACCGAACAAGGAGCCATTCTTCCCTATTTTAGAAATATTTATGCCGATATTGGGGATAGCCAGTCTTTAATGGATAATCTTTCGACTTTTTCTGGCCATTGTTCCAACTTATCTTCTATTTTAGATAACGTTGGAGGATTGGATTTGGTTTTGCTTGATGAAGTAGGGACCGGCACAAGTCCAAATGAAGGGGAAGCCTTGGCGGAATCAATTGTTACTTATTTGCTAAAAAAACATTGCTTTGCCTTAATTTCTAGCCATTTCGAATCCTTAAAAAGCTTCGGGTTGACCAATAAAAACATAATTAACGCCTCCATGGAATTCGACAATAAGAGTTTATTGCCTACCTATCATCTTCTTTTAGGCTTGCCAGGAGAATCGTATGGGTTAGAAGTTGCAAGGAGGTTTGGAATTAATGAAGAAGTTTTAGGCAAGGCAAATGAACTTCTTCATTCTAAACAAGTTGGTTCGTTGCAAGTTGCCTTGAATAAGCTATCCATTTCCTTAAACGAGAATAAAGCCTTAAATGAAAAATTAGAGAAAAAAATCCAAATCCTTGAAAAGAAAGAAAAAGAATTAAAATCCAAAGAAATCGCTTTGTTAACAAAAGAAAAAGAAATAAAAGAGTATAATATCGATAAAAATAACCAAATATTAGAAAAAGCAAAACAAGAAGTCGAGGAAATCATTTCTTCTCTTTCTAGGCCTAACGTAAAACTTCATCAGGCCATAGAAGCCAAGAAAAAGTTAGAAGACCTCTATCTTGAAGAAAAAGAGGAAGAAATCTTGCCTAGTTCTAAATTAGTTTTGAATGATTATTGTGAAATACCTTCTTTTGGAATTGTTGGGAAAATCACTAGGATAAATGGTAAAAGAATTGAAATATCGACTCCAAACGGGTTTGTTTTTAATTCTACTGTTGATAAGGCTATAAAATGTAGTCCCCCAAAAGAAATAAAACAAGGGATATCTGGCAAAGTATTGGATAGCTTGTCTACTTCAAAAGGGTTGCCTCTAGAATTAAATCTATTGGGACTTCGTTACGAAGAAGCCAAAAATGAATTAGATCATTATCTAGATTCTTGCCGACTAAAAGGCTATAAAAGAGTTAGAATCATCCACGGCTTAGGAAGCGGTGCCTTAAAAAGAATGTGCCAAGAATTTATAAAAAACCACTCATCCTTTATAGAAAAAAGCGAGCCAGCAGGTGAATATGAAGGCGGGGCTGGCGCGACTATTATTTATTTAAAATGAACGAGAAATTAAAAGCGGAAATAAGTCTTCTCTCCTCTAGGCCTGGC
>DOQE01000064.1:0-245 GCA_003512585.1 Bacillota bacterium
CATATGCTTCTTCAAATTCTTCTTTGCCTTTTTGATAGCTTACATCCAAAATAACCCCATTATGCCCCTTTTTTATTAATTCATTAACTAATACTTCAGACGGATTAATTGAGTGAGAAGCAAAAGGTTTAAAACCAACATATAGTATTTTCATGCTTTTTCCTCCAATCAAAGTAAACTTATTTTAAAGCAAATTCGGATTTTAAGATATTAAAAATTATTTTTAGCATTTTTTGCAATGAAAA
>DOQE01000064.1:262-4923 GCA_003512585.1 Bacillota bacterium
CATTTTTGCCTACACGTCCTCAATAAAACGATTTAAATTAATTAATTTGCATCTATAAGAATTTATTTTATAGATAGTAGCAATAATACAATCGATAACAAAATGTCTTTCTATATAGATTGCTTTTATTCGATAAATCTTTTCTTTGGAAAATAAAATTTTCTTGTCGTTATCATAAAAAGAAGTACAATATCGATTGCCTTGGGGTGTAGCCAAGTGGTAAGGCACGGGTCTCTGAAACCTGGATACGCTGGTCCGATCCCAGCCACCCCAGCCAAAGTAAAAAAGAGATTGATTAGAATCTCTTTTTTTTATTTTTTGGGGTTATTTATTTTTTCATTATTTCTTTTACTATTTCTATCATTAAATTAAATTCTTTGATTGATAGATATTCATATCTTCCATGATGGTTATATGAGCCGGTTCCTAAATTTGGTGTTGGGCAGCCTTTAAAAGAGAAAGTCGCTCCGTCGGTCCCTCCTCTAATTGGAGGGAAGCATGGAGTAATATTTAGCTTTTCGAAGGCCTTTTTTGCTGTTTCTATTGCTTCTGGATGTTTGTCTAGGATTTCTTTCATATTCCTATAGTCATCTTTGATATCGACTTTTATTTTAGCGTTTGGATATTTTTCTTTCATTAAATTTGCCGCTTTAATGAATTCCTCTTTTTGTTCTTCTAGTTTAAATTTGTCATGGTTTCTTATTATGTAGTGCATATTGGCTTCTTCTACCGTGCCGTTTATGGAAATTAAATGGTTAAAGCCTTCTCTATTTTCTGTATATTCTGGACGTTTTAAAGCAGGGAGAAGTCTATCGAATTCAAAAGCAAGAGTAGAAGCATTAAGAAGTTTTCCTTTAGCCTCTCCTGGATGAATGGCAAAGCCTTGAATCGTTACATCGGCATGGGCTGCATTAAATGTTTCTATGGCAATTTCGTCGAACTTGCCTCCATCGATTGTATAGGCATATTTTGCCCCTAGCTTTTTTGCATCGAAATGATCGGCACCTCTACCTATTTCTTCATCAACGGAGAAGGAAAAACAAATGGGGCGGTGTTTAATTTCTTTATGCCTTGCAAAATAAGTTAAAGTCGACATGATTATAGCAACACCTGCTTTATCATCTGCCCCTAACAAAGTGTCGCCGCTAGTAACGACTAAATCATCGCCTATATGTTCCTTTAATGTCTTAAAGTCTTTACTTGACATGGAGTATTTGGAGTTAAGTTTTATTTCGCCTCCATCATAATTTTTTATTATTTGGGGCTTTACATCTTTTCCAGATAATTCTAAAGCTGTATCTACGTGGGCATTTAAACCAACTGGATCCATATCATTTTCCCCGTCTAGCTTTCCATATAGGACACCGAATTCATCTATATAGGAAGAAATGCCTATTTCGTTTAACTCTTTTTGTAATAATTTAGTTAAATTCAACTCTTTTTTCTCACTTGGGACACTTTGACTTTGATCGTTAGATTGAGTATCTATTTTAACGTAACGTAAGAATCTTTCTAAATTTTCATCCATATTATTAATTCCTTTTAATATAAGTTTGGTTTATCTTGATATAAAGAACCATCAATATTATATTTCAATGTTCAACTAATTTGTTAATAAAGACTAATTTAGTTGAAAGAATAATTAACATAGATAAAATATCCAAGGCCCAATAGGAGATAATCATGAATAAAAAAATTGAAGGTGCGTTAGACGAAATTAGTAGCAAACAAATTTTAAGTAGATACGAAGAAGATAGCAAAAACAAAGTGATTAGACATGCTTTATCGCGTAGTTCACTCTCTAATGTTGCTTTTGATTCTTCTTCCTTAATCGGGGTTAATCCCGTTTTTTCTATTGAAGTTAAAACCATGCCTGTTTGTGATCAAAAAAGCAGTGGACGTTGCTGGATTTTTGCTGGTTTAAATATTTTAAGGGAAATAATCGCAAAAAAATGCAAGATCAAGAATTTTGAACTATCGCAAAATTATATTTCCTTATTTGATAAAATAGAAAAAGCCAATTTTGCTTTGGAAACTATAATTTCTTTATGTCAATACTCGCCAAATCAAAGAGTTTATCAATTCATTTTGCAAAATCCTGTTTCCGATGGTGGACAATGGGACATGTTTGTAAATTTGGTGGAAAAATATGGCTTAATGCCTAAAAGCGCATTCCCGGAAACTTCCCAAAGCAATTCAACTCATGAAACTGATTTCTTGGTTAATGCCGCAATTAGAAAGTTTGCCTTTGAAGCAAATTGCCTTGCTAGCAAAAAGAAATTAAGCGAAGTTAGAAAATTAAAAGACCAATATATTGAAAAGATATATGGGATGTTTTTATCCTCTTTTGGCCTTCCACCTACAAGATTTAATTTTGAATATGTCGACGACAAAGAAAAATATCATTGTGAAGAAAACCTGACTCCTCTTGAGTTCTTTAAAAAATATGTTGGGTTTGATGCTATTGAAAGCTATCAAAGTTTGATAAATTCTCCGACTAAAGATAAACCTTTTAAACGCAATTTTACAATTGATTATTTAGTCAACGTCATCGAAGGGAAACGCATTAATCATTTAAATGTTACGATGGATAGAATGAAAGAAGCCATTATTGCCCAACTTAGTGAGGGCAATCCTGTTTGGTTTGGCAGCGATGTCTCTTTTTATAGAGATAGGGATGGTTTCGCTTGGGATGATAAGGCATTTGATTTTGAATCGATGTTTGACCTAAGCGTTGAATTTGATAAAGGCGCCATGCTTGATTTTAGGAATTCGGCTATGAACCATGCCATGGTAATAACCGGGGTTGATATAAAAGATGGCAAGCCCACAAAATGGAAGATTGAAAATTCTTGGGGCGATTCCAGGGGCGTAAAAGGATATTATGTAATGTCTTCATCCTGGTTTGATAAATTTGTTTATCAGGCCGTCGTGGATAAAAAATATCTGACTAAGGAAGAAAATTCTGCCATTAAGAAAGAACCAATCCACCTTGATCCTTGGGATCCGATGGGCACTTTAGCCGATTAAGGAAATTATTTTTTAAAAAGCAAAATAGATGAACTTTTAGCAAAGGAGTTCATCTTTTTTATATAGTAGTAGAGCATCTAATTTTTAGTTTTTCACCTTTTATAGTATAGTTAAGGTAGGAGGAAAACATATGGGAGAAAATAAAACCCAAAAATACAGATGCACTGTATGTGGGGCTATCGTCATCCCAAACCCAGATGGAAGTTGTCCTTTGTGCGGGGCTCCATTTGAGGCTTTAGTACCCGTTGACGAGAACGGGAACGACATCGAATAAGTTTTCTCTCCCCATCTCACGATGGGGGTTTATTTTGAAAGGAGTGATTTATGATTAATACAAGAAAAGTAGCTATTATTGGCGATGGAGCGGTGGGCTCAAGCATTGCCTATACTTTAATGCTTGAGGATTTTGTCAATGAAATTGCCCTTATTGATTTAAATAAAGACAAAGCTTTAGGCGATGTGCTTGATATGCAAGATGGATTAAGCTTTCTTAAGACCCTAAAAGTATTAAAATCCGGCTCCTATTCTTTAGTTAAAGATTCCCATGTAGTAATTATTACGGCAGGAGTAGCTCAAAAAGAAGGTGAAACAAGGCTAGATTTGTTAAAAAGAAATGCAAGCATAATGGCTTCTATTTGCGATGGCATAAAACCTTATTTAAGCAAAGATAGTATTGTTATAGTAGTTTCTAACCCTTGTGATGTCCTTTCTTATTTATGCTATAAAAAGCTAGGACTGCCATCTAAACAAGTCTTTGGTTCTGGAACTGTCTTGGATACTTCTAGGCTAAAAACATTAATTAGCAAAGATACCCTTATTGATTCTAGAAACATCCATACTTTTGTTATAGGAGAACATGGGGATAGCGAGGTAGCCTTATTTTCTTCGACTATTGTAGGCGGACTCCCTCTTGATGAATATTGTTCTAAATGTGGAAAGTGTAAAAACAAAAGCACTAACCATTTTCAAAAGCTTGCCGAAGAAGTTAAAAATGCTGCCTATTCAATTATTTCAAAAAAAGGAGCGACAAATTATGCCATCGCCCTTGCGACTTCTAGAATTGTTTCTTCAATATTAAATGATGAAAATAGCGTCTTAACGGTTTCTACTCATATAGATAATGCCCTTAACGGTTTAATAAAAGATGTTTATATGTCTTTTCCTTGTGTAGTAAATGGAGAAGGAATAAAGAAAATAATTCATCCTAATTATTCAAAAGAAGAAATGGATGGCTTATTATTTAGTGCAAAACAAATAAAAGAAAAAATAGATACCCTTAATTTTTAATGCACCAATCTAGCAAGGCGTTCAATATGGGCTCAACATAAGGCCTGTTGCTTTGATGGTAATAATCTCTTTTGCTTAGATTTCCTTTTTCTAATTCGACTCTTTTTCCTTGTAAGACTTTTGTGCTTACATTATTCAAATATTCAAATTGCTCCATGGATGGCTTGGTTTCATCAAAATAAGAAGCAGTGATGGTTTGGCTATCGTAATCAAAATCGTCATTATAGAAAACGCCACCTGTATCAATTACTGAACCATTTTTATTAATGCCATCTGGGTTTATATGATAAATGGTTGGGAAATATCCTTCGCCATATCCCATAGGGTTTGTTTGACTATAGGAT
>DOQE01000038.1 GCA_003512585.1 Bacillota bacterium
GTTTGCCATAAAGCCTGCTGCTTTTTGGGCTAATGAATTATTCTCTTCATAATATATTTTGTAATTAGAAGTCTTGTTATCCACAAACACGCGATTAGACGGGGTTACATTTACATCGTGTAGAGTTCCTTCTTGTAAATGCTCTCCTCTTTCCTCTATCGGGTTTATTCCTTCTTGGCTTCCACTGTTTTCGCTATTTCCGCCACAGCCAAATAGAGAAAGCGAGGCAAGAGAGAGAATAAATGATTTTTTTATTGTATTTTTCATGATTTTCTCCTTATTTTGTAACTTCAAAAGTAACAGTCGCATAGGCTATGTTGCCTGCTTCGTCCATTGCACGGATTTTTATGGTATATGTCCCTTCTTGCTCTGGCTTAAAGGCATTATGTTTGCCTAAATAGATGATTTCGCCACGGCTAGTTTCAATAAAGACTGATGTGGTTACGTTTTCATCTTGATCGTCGCTAACTTCGAAAGTGGGGATACGAACATTTTCTCCAATCTTTACTGAAGAAGGAACTTCTCCTGTTATTTTAATTAAGGGAGCCGCATTGTCTTCTACCGTGATGGCATAGATGAAATTAGCTTTATTGTCCGATGAATCGGCAGCGGTGTAGGTAACTATATATTGACCATAGTCGCTTAGCTTAAGCTTGTATTCCTTATTGGCTATTACTCCATCTAGGCTTACTCCATCTATATCTATTGCAATTTTACCGTTTGGATCTTTTACGGTTACATAGCAAGTAGAGTTTGGATCTAATACGTCACTTGATTCAACTTTGTTAATTGTTGCTACTTCGTTATGGGCATATGTGCCGCCGTAATCCCCATGGATTATAATTCGAGGCTCACTATAGTCGCTAGAGGCGTATGAGATGCTTTGGTTATCGATTTTGGATAATTTTAAACCGGCTCCAGCTTTGGCATTTTCAATGCTTACGCTGAAATAGATTTTATTGGAGCTAAAGCCATTGAAGGTTCTACCATTATCATAGGATTCGCATTCGACGACCGTGGTATTTAAATAGAAGCGGTTATCTGTATAGCCCATTGTTAAATTATTGTTTTTAGAGAAACTGCTGTTTGTTAGATAGCTTCTATCGTTGATATTGAATGCTATTGAACCGTCTTTGTTGTTCTTTAAGGTTAAGGTGACTTTCTCTTCTTCGTTTAAACTATCGGTAAAAGTCACTTTTACGTTGGAGAAGTTTTCTTTTCCTGGATTGGATATCAATTGGATTGAGGAATTTTTGGCAATCACGGAATTGGCGAATTCTAATTTTGCATCGCCTTTGCTTTTAACAAGGAGATCGATATCGCGATCATTGATATTTAAATTAAGGTTTTCGCTTATAAAGAAATTTTCAATCGCAAAACGGTTTATGCCATTGACCATCCTATATGGGTTGATTGTCAATACTTCCTTTTGTATTTCCAAATCCTTGCAACGGAAAGTGAAATATATCTTTTCTTGTGTGCCTTCTATTTTTGGAACGAAGCTCTCTCCGCTTTTCGCTTCATATGAGAAAACGCCATTGTCAATTGTCACATCCATTTTACTAGCAACGCCAACACCGCTTGAATAGTCATAGCAAATTGCTTCTGGAAGAGTATAGATGGCTTCGGAAATATAATAACGCGGCATTGCTATGTCTTCGTAGATGACAGGGGTCAAGTTCTCTTTGATTTCAAGCTCGTAAGAGTATGTCTTGCTTTGCCCGATTATGTCCTTTGCAATATATCTAATTTCATAAGTGCCTTTATCCTTTGGTATGAAACTAGATTCATCGGAAGGATATTTATCATTATTGAAATAGACTTCAAAGTGGCTATTGATTTTTCCAGAACCCCCAGTGGTTTCTATATTTGGGAAGTGATATCTTTCGCCTTGCTTTGCTTCTTTGTCTATATTTAACGATTCATCGATTTTTATTTCGTTAATGTCTTTGCTAGTTTTGATAGTTAAGACCTTTTTAGAGACATTTCCCGTTTTATCGCTTGCTTCGTAAATAATGGCGTATATTCCTTCTTTACTAACTTCAAACGAATCGTTATTAATTGGGACTATACATTCTCTTCCGGATCCATAATTGAAATAGACTTTGGTGGAAACTTTGCATTCCCCATCGTTTTCATCGTTAGCTGTTGCGTTAAATATAGGGTAAGAATAACCTACTTTTGCATTTGGAAGGGTTTCATAGGGGCAGTCGACTTTAATTTCTGGCCCTTTTTTATCTACTATTATTTCTTTTTTTAAGTCTTTATCTTTTGCACTTAAAATTACAAAGTTAGCGCTGCTTGAAGAATAGCCTTTGGCATATATGCTCATCGTAACCAAATTGGTTTTAAACCCATCCCAGAGATTGGAAAAGAATTTTGGATTGTCAAAATCTATGATTAACGAATTGTTTTGATAAATGGCATTTTCGTCTTTGTTGTACCTTAAACTTAATGTGGCATCGCCAACCTTCATATTCGGGAAATAGCTGGAATATTGGCCATAGAAGCTATGTGTTACAGGGCAGCCGAAATCATTTCCGATGTGAATATTGCCAAAACTGGCCTCGTAACCGGTTAGCCTTTGGTCTTTTCCTTTTGCTGACCAATATGTCCAAGGCGCGTTTTGCCCTTCAATTGAGGCTTTTGCCCTGGCGGTTAAACTATTTGATGGATCTGCAACTTCTGTTAAGGTGATATAGAGTTCGGAAAAATCAATGTTTCCAACTACCGAAGGTGCCACGAATAAATTAATCAATTGGTTGTCGCTTGATAAGTCAATTGGTTCGTTAAATGTCAACGTTTCTCCCTCGGCCAAGGAGACGTAAAGGCCTTCCTTGCCATAGGTTCTTTCACTCTTTTCAAATGAAGAGAAGGATTTGGTCCCGCTAAATCCAATGTAGGGATTGCGTACCAAAAAGGTGTATTCCTCACTATAGTATTTGCCTTCCTTTTCTCCTGAATAGTGTAACTTATAAACACCGACCTCAGATAAGACTACCTCGGTTTGGTAATATGTTTCCCCATTTGGGAACTCGATGGTGCAGGAATAGTTTATTCCATCCCTTACAAGTTGCGGCAATTGAAAAAGAGTGTTGATTTTATATTCTTTTTCAATATTCACTTCCGTTTGGGTTTCTGCGTTTGCATTTGCTTGGCTAATGGAAGCACTAGCAAAAGATAACGTCAGTAATGCTGGCAAAATAAGCAAATTCTTTGTTTTGTTCATATTAACCTTTAATACCTCCCATGGTTAAGTTTCCTAATAGTTTTTTATGGAATGCCAAGAATATGATTAATACCGGAATAAGCATTAAGCAAGCGGCAGCCATTCTTGCCGGTACATTCATTAATTGATTGATGTTTGTCATGGCCATTCTATACATGCCAACGGCAATGGTTGGATAGCTCTCTAAATATATTAATGGAACCTGATAGTCGTTCCAAAAGCCAATGAACGTAATTAACATAACGGTGAAAAACAATGGACGGACCATCGGAAGTATTATTCGCAATAAAATACGTAGGTTGCCCGCGCCATCTATTTTTGCCGCTTCTATATAAGCATCCGGCAATGACTTGAAATAGTTATAAAAAACAATGAAATAAATGCCTAGGAAATTGGCTTTTAATAACCACGTACCCCATATATGGTCATACAAACCGAAACGCTTTGCCATGGCTATTTCGGCTGGTAATGAACCAACGATTGGTAAAATCATCGTGATAATGACTATTAAGTATACTAGTTTAGAAAATTTGAAATTGAACTTTGCACACATGTAACTTGTGATACAAGGGACGATGGTAGCAAAGAAAGCGCACCCTATGGCGTANNGAAGCCATAAAGAAACAACATTGGTAATTTTACGTATGTCGTATTACCATCTCTTAATACATCCACATAAAATAGTTTGTAGACATTTTCGAAATTGCTCATCGTCCATTGCTTTGGCAAGCCAACGGGATTGAGCCTAAAGTCGGTATTTGGGTTTTTAAAAGAAGATATCAAGCCCCAAATTAAAAGAGTCAATATTGCCAAACAGTAAAAAATTAGAAAAATTACAATGACAATAGAAAGCGGGGTT
>DOQE01000116.1:0-1765 GCA_003512585.1 Bacillota bacterium
ATGTTTTTGGCTTGTCTTATAGAATTGTCTTGTCCACTAGGCCTGATGATTACATTGGCGAAAAGAAGTTCTGGGACGAAAGCGAAAGAATCTTAAGCCAAGCTTGCAAAGATTCTATGCATGAATACACGATCAATCCAGGGGATGGAGCTTTCTATGGACCAAAATTAGACTTCAAACTAAAAGATTCCATGGGTAGGACTTGGCAATGTGGAACCATCCAATTAGACGTTAATTTGCCACACAGATTTGGCTGTTAGTATATCGATGAAAACGGGGAAAAGGTAGAACCTGTCATGCTACACCGCGTTGTCTTTGGCTCGATTGAAAGATTTATCGGCATTTTAATAGAAAATTATGGAGGAGCTTTCCCAACTTGGCTAAGCCCTGTTCAAGTTAAGGTATTACCCGTAAACCCAGCTATACAAGCAGAATATGCAAACAAAGTCGTAGATACTTTAAAGAAAAATGGTGTCAGGGTCGAATTAGATTCTTCTAACGAAAAACTTGGCTATAGATTAAGAAATGCTCAAGTAGAAAAGGTTCCATTTACCCTTGTTCTTGGCGATAAGGAAGCCGAAACTAATTCGGTAACTTATAGAGTTTATGGAGAAAAAGACCAAATTAACGTATCGTTAGAAAAATTTGTCGAATTGATTCTAGATTCTATCAAAAACAAAAAACGTTATTTATAAATAGATAAGGGAGATTGAAAAACATCTTCCCTTTTTTATATATAAGAAAATATGTATCTTTTTTCTTTTATTTGTTTTTAGGCTTAATTAAAATAAAAATATGGAGAAAATTATTCCTTTATATAAATGCAATTATACGCTTAATAAGGCTTTATTAGACTCACTTTGCTTAATTAGCTATAAATGCGGCAAACTTGCCTCGATCAATTTTACTTATCCAAAAGCAAAATTAGAGGCAGAGGAAACTTATTATTTGCTTTTATTGGCAAACAAGAAAATAAGCAAAAGCAATCTTAGAGCCCTTGAAAGAGGAGAAAAAGTAAATAATCCTATAGAAGGAAATAGCATTTATGCTCTTTTGTCTCATATTAATAATTTCGATGCCACTACAAATAACGGAAAAAAGCATTTTGAGGACGCCTATTTTGTAAACAAAATCCCTTATAGAACAAATAAAAAAATAGATGATTTTGAATTCGAATTGCCTCCTGCAAGCAAAATAAACCCCTTATTGAATAAACTTTATAAATTCTTTGAGAAAAACGAGGGAATCTCTTCTAATTTAATATTTGCTGCCTTATCAATATTTGAAATAATCTCAATCGCGCCTTATAAAAAAGATAATATAGTTTTGGGCTATTTCTATTCTAGGTATTTTTTAAAAGAATCTTGCAATATTTTAAAGCACATTCCTCTAGCCAAATATTTATATAAAAACAAAGAAAATATGAATCTTGCCTTATTAAAAAGCGTTAGCGAAGGCGACTGCGTCCATTTTTTCTTATATTTTTGCGATTTAATCAATAACTGCTTGGATGAATTGGCAAAAAGCGGAAGCAAAAATCCTTCCTCTTTATCCCCGAAAGTATTAAAAATGATTGAAAAAATGGAAAAGGGGAAATTCTATTCTAGCTCCGAGTTACTAGAATTAATGAACCTAAAATCTAGACTAGGCTTACACAAGAATTACATCAAGCCTGCCTTAGAAGCCAATCTCCTACTTATGTCAAATCCTCTTTCGCCTACTGACCGCACCCAAAGATATGCAAGGAAACAAAAATGATCTTTTA
>DOQE01000116.1:1798-2558 GCA_003512585.1 Bacillota bacterium
ACATGTCCATAAGCAAAAAAAAGACATTGCCAGCTTATTTAAAGCATATTCTTTTTATAATGTATGGAATATTTTTTATACTGCTAATTGTTTTTTCTATTATTTATTTACAAGAAAAAGTTTCTGGAAATGGAAAAAATTCATTCATAATTGGCTCTATTTTTCTTTTGGCTTCATATTTAAATATATCGCTTTTTGTTTTTCTGCCAAACTATTTTAAAAAGAAAGAAAACATGGTTAAAAGCCTTACTTTTATTCTTTTTACAGTCTTTTTATTCCTTTCTTTATTTTTCTTTTTTAGATTCGGAAGATTAAATTTAGATAATGAAATTATAGAATCTAGTTCAAGCTTATTAAAAATATTTCGTTTTTAAATAAAACCTATTGAATTAGCAATAAAAAAGAGTAAACTTCCTTTTGTCGATAAGACGTAGAAAGTAGCCTGCCCGGCTCGCCAGATTTCTAATTAGAGATTGGCAAAAGAAAGCTACAATTAATTTGAGTTTATTCACCGGGTAAGACACTTCACCCGGTTTTTTGTCGATAAAATGGAGGAATAACAACTATCGCTTACTTTAATCAAGGCGATCAACGCCGCCCGCAAAAACGCTTCGACCCAATCAATGAGCACATTCGCTATCCTGAAGTCATGGTAATTGGACCAACAGGAGAAAATCTTGGAAAAATGTCATCGAGATCTGCCAATGAATTAGCAGCTTCCTATGACTTAGACTTATTCTGTGTCGCCCCAAACGCCAAT
>DOQE01000116.1:2602-5321 GCA_003512585.1 Bacillota bacterium
ATCCGAACGTGCCCAAAGAAAGAATTCTAAAGCGGCTGTATTAAAGGAAATCCAACTCCACATATCAATTGGAGAACACGATTTAGCAACCAAAGCCAAGCAATCAAGAGGATTTCTCTCTAATGGAGACAAGGTTAATATTAGGATTGTCTTAAAAGGAAGAGAAATGACCCATCAAGATTTAGGCGAAGAATTAATGAAAAAATTCTTGGATATGCTAAGTCAAGATAACTGCTCCTATCAAATTGAGAAGGCCCCATTTTGGGAAGGGAAATGTTATTCGGCCATTGTTGCATCGAAAGGTAAGAAATAAGGAGGAAATCTTATGCCAAAGATGAAGTCCAACCGTTCTTTGATGAAACGTATCAAAGTTACAGGAAACGGAAAAATCAAATTTATTCACGCTTATAAAGGACACCACGCCCCATATAAGACACCAAAGCAATGCCGTCAACTACGCCGTTCCGGCATGATGGATCGTACTGATTATAAGAGAATCAAGTACATGATTGTTAAATAAGGAGAATAGAAAATGGCTAGAGTTAAAGGTGGCACCGTTACACGTGCACGTCGCAAAAAAATATTAAAACAAGCAGAAGGCTATTTTGGTTCCAAGCATTTATTATTCAAAACCGCCAAGGAACAAGTTTGCCACTCCTTACGTTATGCTTATGATTCCCGTCGCTTAATCAAAAGAGATTTCCGTAAGCTTTGGATAAGACGTATCAATGCTGCTTGCCATATGAATGGAATTTCCTATTCGAAATTCATGGATGGCTTAAAAAAGAGCAACATCCAAATCAATAGGAAAATGCTTTCCGAACTTGCAATAAATGACGAAAAGGCATTCTCTGCATTGGTTGAACAAGCTAAAACCGCTTTAAAGTAAATTAAAAAAAGCATAAAAACATCCGAAAATAACGGATGTTTTTATTTTATCAAGTCACAACACTTTTTTAATCTATCAAGGGCATCTATTAATTTTTTTCTAGGCAAAGCGACATTAATTCTAATAAAATTTGAATCGCCATAAACTAAGCCAGAAGAAACTATTAAGCCACTTTCTTTTCTTAAAAGAAGAGAAAATTCATTAGAATCCATATTTAACTTAGAAATATCAATCCAAAGTAAATAAGTAGAGTCTCCATTATGAGCAATTAATCTAGGAATATTCTTTTTAATATAAAAACAGGCAAAATCTTTATTAGAAAAAATAACTTCATTTGCTTCTTCTAGCCAAGACAATGAACTTAACGCGGCTTTGCTAGCAGGAATAGAAAGTAAGTTTGGTTCATTGACATCATCTCTATTTAATCCAATCTCTATTTTTTCCATAGACTCTTTGTTAAAAGAAAAAACCAAACTAGTTTGAATTGAGGCTAAATTCCACCCTTTTGTTACGGAAAATAAAGTGATACCCACTTCTTTTGCATCGTTAGAAACGCTTAAGAAAGGGTAAAAAGGAATACCTTTTCTAACTATGGGGGAATGGATTTCATCGCTAATTACGAAAACTTGATATTTTTTTGCCAAAGAAGCTATTTTAATTAACTCTTCTTTAGAAAATACTTTTCCACTAGGATTATGGGGATTACAAAGAATAAAGATTTTTGCTTTCTTAAAAGAAGATTCAAGTAAATTAAAATCTATTTCAAAATTATTTTCTTTTAAAAACAACGGAACCTCGATTACTTTTCTTCCATTATTTCTAATTTCATTAAAAAAACAATTATAGGCAGGCGTTAAAGTCGCTATAAAATCATTGGGAAGACTTAAAGTTTTAATAATAGAAGATAAACTAGGCAATACACCTAAAGAAAAAGACATTGAGGAAGAAGATATGTCAAAGTCATATTTAGTTTTATAATAATCTATATAGGCTTGGTAAAAGGAAGAATCAATAGAAACATAACCATAAGTTTTTAAATCTAATCTTTCCTTTAAGGCTTCATAGATTTTCGGACTAACTAAAAAATCCATGTCAGCAATAGATAAAGGAAGCTCATCTTCTTTTAAACTATCAAACTTTAAATAACCTTTATTGAATTTATCTGGATAAGTAACAAAATCAAATTTGTTCATAAATTACTTTATTTTTATCTAAACTTAGATCGTCTTGAATCAATTCTTCAATTCCTTTGGAAATAATTTTCCCAGAAATTGGATTTTTAACTGATTTAATTTTTGAATTGGCCTCGATATCTATATTAGAGCAATATTCAAACATTAAATCTCCCCCGTATAAATTTGAATCTTTGATAAAGAGCTTATCAATATAGCAAAACCCTTGATGGGAAGAGATTTTGCAGGAAAAGAAATTTAAAGAAGTAGAGTTCCAGCCGATATATTCTCCATTGATAACGGAATCATAAACAGAAATACTCTTGCAGTTCCAAAAAGCATCTTTACTTAACAAAATGCAATTTTTTAAAGTAACATTGCAAGAAGAATCAAAAGGATAATTTCCTTTAATAAAAACATTTTCTAGAATTATGTTTTTAGATCCCAAGAAAGCATAATCCCCATTAATGTAAGTATTTTTAATTAATAAATCGGAGCAAAACCAAAAGGCCTCCGAAGAATTTAACATGATCGAATTCTTTAATGTTAAATTAGAATTTCTTCTAAAGGATTTATTCGCGCCAAAATAGCAAGAAGAAAAATCATAATTAACCCCGTACCAAAACCCGGCATGGGCATCAAGAAGAAAATAGGAATT
>DOQE01000034.1:0-921 GCA_003512585.1 Bacillota bacterium
CTTGCCTAAATATAGAGGAGCGGCACCAATTCAAAGAGCAATCATGGATGGAGAGACAAAAACCGGGATTACCTTGATGCAAATGGTAGAAAAAATGGATGCCGGGGATATTTTTGCTAAAAAGGAAATAGCTATAGAAGAAAGCGACAACTATTCTTCTTTATGCGATAAATTGTCTACTTTGGCTTTTGAAGTGGCAGACGAAAATTTACTTCCTTATGTCAATGGCTTATTAAAGGGAGAAAAACAAGATGAAAGTTTGGTTACTTTTGCAAATAAAATAAAAAGCGAGGATGAGCATATCCCATTATCTAAACTTAATGCCAAGGAATTTTGCAATTATGTCCGCGCCTTATCGCTTACCCCTGGAGCTTATTTGCTTCTTGATAAGATGAAATTCAAGATCTATTCTTGCCAATATTTTTCTAGCGAAATAAAAAAGAAGCCTGGTTCCATCATTGTCAATAAGAAAGACGTGTGTCTTTGCTTAAAAGATGGAATCGTTAAATTAAACAAAGTCCAATTGCAAGGCAAAAAAGAAATGGATGCCTATAGCTTTGCCAATGGTTATAGAGATTTGTCTTTAAAGGTTTTATCTTGATGGAAATAGAGAAAAGATACCTTCATTTATCGGTTCACCAACTAGTCGATTCAGTTTTAAGAAGTGGCGATATAGACGATAGGATTTTCAATAAAGAAACCATGAAAGAAGGTTCTTTTATTCATGGAAAGTATCAAAAAAAACAAGGCGATAATTATTTAGCCGAATACCCTTTGTCTACAAAAATATCTAGACCCTTAGGGACTATATTCCTCCAAGGGAGGGCGGATGGCATTTATTTTTCTTCTTCTAAGGCTATCATAGAAGAAATAAAGAGTACCGTTGATAAACTTGAAGATTTTTCTTCTTCCTTAGAATCG
>DOQE01000034.1:975-3475 GCA_003512585.1 Bacillota bacterium
GCATCTAGGTCAAGCTTTATGTTATGCCTATATGTTCATGGAAGAGAAATGCTTAAAGGAAGTATCTATTAAGTTGATCTACATTTCACAATTAAATAGCGATGAAACATTAATAAAAAGACATGATTTTACTTATGAAGAAGTAAAAGGAAAAGTAGACGAAATCATCGATACTTATTTTTCTTTTCATAAACCATTTTTTGACCATGTTAAAGAAAGGGATGAAAGTGTTAAGCCTCTTCTATTTCCTTTTAAACANNNNCAAAGGGAATTGGCTAAATATGCGTTTGGAATTGCAAAAAATGGAGGATTTTTGTTTGTAGAAGCTCCAACTGGCATCGGTAAGACCATGTCTTCTTTATACCCTTTTATAAAAAATTATAAGGATAATAAAAAAGAAAGAATATTTTATCTAACTGCTAAATCTACCGGGGCAAATAGTGTTAAAAACGCAATAGAAGAATTAAGGAATAACAAGTTAAATATTAAAGATATTTATATAACGTCAAAAGAAAAAATATGCAAGTGCCCTGGCCATTTTTGCAATCCTGTCGATTGTATTTTTGCCAAAGGTTATTATTCAAAAATAAAAGAGGCCATTGTTTCTTCTTTTAAGGAAAATACTTCCTTTGACCTTGCTTTTATTTTAAAAAAAGCCAGGGAATTTTCCATTTGTCCTTTTGAATTTCAACTAGATTTAGCGCTTTGGTGCGATCTTATTGTCATAGATTACAATTATTTTTTTGATCCTTTTGTTTATTTGGATAGGTTTTTTTCTCCCCTTGTCGATATGAGCAAGGACATGGTTTTAATCGATGAAGCCCATAATTTAATCGATAGGGGAAGGATGATGTATTCCTCTTATATTTCTCTTGATGAATTAAAAAAAGTCAAAAAAAGTCTTTCGAATAAGGAATTTGCTTCCTCTAAAAGGGCAATTGGAAAATTGGAAAAGTATTTAAAAGAGTTGCTTCTAGAAAATAATGAAAATATAAATGAAGTACCCGAAAATATAATTAAGGCAATCGAAAGCATAAAAAGAGCTAGGCAAAAAGAAACTGAAAAAAATAATTTAAGATATCCTTTTGCCTATAGAGATTTTTATAGACAAGCAAATCGTTTTTTATCCTTATATGAAGAATATTTTGATTCTACTTACAGGCTTTATGTCGAAAGCAAAACCTTATACATGCTTAACATTGACCCTTCAAGGTATCTATTTGATATTTTAAATAGGGCCTCTTCGGTTTTATGTTTTTCTGCCACCTTATCTCCCATTTCCTATTTTATGGATGCTAGCATAGGAAAAGCAAAGCCTTATTTACTTCTCCCTTCTCCCTTCCCAAAAGAAAATTTTAAGCTACTAATTGCCCCAAAATTGTCCCTTCGTTATGCCGATAGAGAAAAAAACAAAGAAGAAGTAAGCCTCTATTTAAAAGAATTTGTTTCTAGTAAAAAAGGAAATTATTTTATTTATTTTCCAAGCTATTCTTACTTGCAATCTATCTTGCCTTTGCTAGATTTCCCTTGTGCGAATTTATATATGCAAAGCAAGAAAATGAATGAAGATGAAAAGATTTCGTTTCTTGATCATTTCCCTCCCAATCCAAACTCAACCAATGTAGGCTTATTGGTTTTGGGTGGGACTTTTTCAGAAGGAATCGATTTGCCTGATGATAGGTTAATTGGGGTGGCAATAGTAGGGATTGGCATTCCTCAAGTGTGCAAAGAAAATGAATTAATTAAGGACTATTACCAAAAAAAGGAAAATGGTAGCGGCTTTGATTATGCCTATAAAAACCCAGGGATAAACAAAGTAATGCAAGCAATGGGCCGTCTAATTCGAAGCGAAAAGGATGTTGGAGCGGCTTTATTGATTGACGATAGATATTTGAAGGAAGATTATCGCTTGATGCTTTCTAGAGTCTACGAAGAGTATGAAGTCGTGATTAGCCCAAAAGAAATAAAAACTTCTTTAACTAATTTCTATAAAAATAAATATATTGTATAATTCGGCGGTGAGTTTTTATGCCCTTTGATCAAAAACATATAAGAAATTTCTCAATAATTGCCCATATCGACCATGGTAAATCGACTCTTGCCGATAGGATTTTGGAATTGACCGGAACCGTTTCTAAACGCGATATGAAAGCGCAGATTCTTGATTCCATGGATTTAGAAAGGGAAAGAGGCATTACTATAAAACTAAATGCCGTTACTCTTTCTTATGTTGCCAAAAACGGCGAAAAGTATATTTATAACTTAATTGATACCCCGGGTCATGTCGATTTTACTTATGAAGTATCCCGTTCTTTGGCGGCTTGCGAAGGCGCTTTATTGGTAGTTGACGCAACTCAAGGGGTCCAAGCCCAAACTTTAGCCAATGTTTATTTGGCAATCGATAATAACCTTGAGATATTGCCTATTATAAATAAAATCGATTTACCATCGGCTCAACCTGATTTTGTAAAAAAAGAAATTGAGGATAGAATTGGCATAG
>DOQE01000034.1:3500-4055 GCA_003512585.1 Bacillota bacterium
AGATTGTGCTTCCGCTTGCTTGGTTTCTGCTAAAACCGGACTTGGAGTGGAAGATGTTTTGGAAAAGATAGTTACCATGGTCCCTCCTCCTAGCGGTGATCCAAATGGCCCTTTACAGGCTTTGATTTTTGATTCTTATTATGACCCTTATAGAGGGGTAGTGGTTTTAATTAGAGTCAAAAATGGATCGGTAAAACCAGGTGATACCATTTTATTGATGCAGGCTAATAAATCTTATTTAGTTACCGAAGTAGGCATAAGGGTGCCAAATGAAATTAAAACCGATTCTTTAGAATGCGGAGAAGTTGGCTATTTAGCGGCCCAAATCAAAGATATTCATGATGTTTTTTCAGGTGAAACGATTACATTGCTTTCTTCTCCTGCTTCTAGCCCTTTGCCAGGATATAGAAAAATAAATCCCATGGTTTATTGCGGCTTATATCCAGTTGATTCCAAACAGTACCTAGATTTAAAGGAAGCTTTGGAAAAATTATCGTTAAATGATGCTTCACTTTTATTTGAACCTGAGACTTCCCAAGCCTTAGGATTTGGCTT
>DOQE01000097.1:0-1273 GCA_003512585.1 Bacillota bacterium
TGCGGTTTTTATTTTCGATTAGATAATCGAATCTAGGAATGACATAGTCAACTCCGGGCATCGTTTTATCAGGATCGCGCACACCGCAATCAACAACGAAAATATCACCGTCAATTTCGGCACAATAACAATTTTTTCCTTCCTCATCTAGGCCACCTAAGGCAAATAATTTTATTTTTTCATCCATAATAAGCTCCTAGCCACTAGGCTAAATACCATACCATAAACATATTGTTCGACTTTTATCGTATAAATTATAAAAGAAGTCAAGAAACAATTCGATATGAAAGCGGTTAAATTAAATCTAAAAAGGTCAAAGGCAAATCATCATCGAGTTTCCTTATTTCTAAATGCAGTCCATCCATGACTCCATAAGTAGCGGGATTACCATTTTTAGGAAAAGAGGTTGAACCAGGATTAAAATAAACGACTCCATCTTCTCTTTTTTACATATAAACATGGGTATGGCCAAACATTAAAATGTCGCCGCGTTGGACATCTAAAACATCAGAAGTCAACAAATCGCCATGAACCAAATCACACCTAAAGCCATTTAAATAAACAACCCTAGAATCTTCCATGGGGAATTTTAATAACATGGCATCGATCCTAGAGTCGCAATTCCCCCTGACTCCAGTGATTAAATTCGCATATTTATTCAAAATAATGGAAACGCCCATTGGATCATAATCTGCCGGGACTCCATTTCTAGGTCCATTATAAAGATAATCGCCAAGCAAAATAATCTTATCTGGGTTATAGCGGAGAAATAACTTGTCCAATTTCTTAGCCGCTAAAATGCGTCCGTGGATATCGCTAGCTACGATAATTCGCATATTATTCTTTTATCTCCCTAGTCGTAACAAGAGGCACGCCGGTACCAGCTAAGTCTTTTAAAACAATTTCCCCAATTTTTATAGGGGCCTTCAAATGTATTTCGTTGACAAATTTCATGGCCTCTAAAATTTTATTTTTTGGTATGGGATAAAGACTTTTAACCGGGCAAACACGCAAAATTTTAGAATCGATTTTCACAGTAGAAGTCAAGGTGCGTTTTGGATCGGTCAATTCTTGAATGGCATATTTGGCCCCGCGAGGACAAAAATTCCCGGAGACATTCATATTGTCACTAATCTTAAGGTGACATCCTCTAGGACAAATGATGCACACTAACTCTTTCATTTGCTTGCCTCCTTTTTTTCTAATCCGACATTAATAGCTTTATAGTTGTTTTTTAGTAAATTCTTAGGCAATTTATAAATTTCCATTTCAC
>DOQE01000097.1:1317-4613 GCA_003512585.1 Bacillota bacterium
TACTTTTTTAATGATTTTTCCATCGCAACTATAAACTATATAAACATCTTTGCTAGGCCTTTTTACTCTAAATTTTAATTCTATAAAATCTTCAGCTTCGTCCAAGTCTATTTGACTAGGGACAACATATCCTATCCCTTCGCCAGCTTCAGTTAAAATCTTGTGTTCTCCCCTAATTAATTCCCCTTTTAAATATTTGCTAGCGCCAAGCCCCGCCACTCTAGCTTCTTCAACAACATAATCAACAAGATCATGCACATGCAAAACGTTGCCGCAAGCAAACAAGCCATCGAAAGAAGTTTCCATATGTTCATTGACACAAGAACCTCTTGTTTTAGATTGGGGGGCGCCAATAGCATTTAATAAAGCATTATTAGGGATTAGGCCGATGGAAAGAAGCAAGGTATCCACCTCAAATCTTCTTGCAGTTCCTTCAATGACTTTTAAAGAAGAATCAACCTCGCTTACTTCAATAGCCTCCAGTTTATCTTTGCCAATTATTTTAGAAACCGTATGAGACAAATATAAAGGGATATCAAAGTCTTTTAAACATTGTTGAATGTTTCTATTCAATCCATTGCTATAAGGCATTAATTCGGCCACACCCAAGACTTTAGCGCCTTCTAAAGTCATCCTTCTAGCCATGATAAGCCCAATATCGCCAGACCCCAAAATAAAGACTTTCTTTCCGACTAAATAACCATATTCATTCAAATAAAGTTGGGCTTGCCCAGCCGTAATAACTCCACTAGGCCTTTCTCCTGGTATTTCAATTGCACCAGCGCTTCTTTCTAAGCAACCGGTTGCAACTATTATAGATTTAGCCTTAATAGTCGCCATTCCATCAACTCTATTTACATAACTAATGGTTTTATCCTGGCTCAAAGAAAGGACATAGGTATTTAATTTGTATTCGATTCTCCTTTGCTCAATTTGATTAACAAACCTAGTTAAAAACTCAGGCCCAGTAAGTTCTTCGTTAAATTCATGCAAACCAAAACCGTTATGGATGCATTGATTTAAAATACCGCCTAAAAATTCTCCTTTTTCTAATATTAAAATATCCTTTACCCCATTATCGAAAGCAGATATGGCAGCGGCCATTCCGGCAGAGCCTCCGCCAATAATAACTAAATCACGAGTTTCCATAATTATTTGCTCTCCTGCTTCAAAATGTTGGAATTAAGTCCATCATAAACCACATCCAAAGGAGAAATCTTATTGTATTTTGATAGCAAAAACAAAACCATAGGTTGACAAAAACCACCTTGGCATTTACCAAAACCAGCCCTTGTTCTTTTTTTAATTGCCTTAACGCTTAGGCAAGGCAAGGATCTAGATAAAACATCCTTAATCTCACCTAAACTTATTTTTTCGCAATTGCAAATTATTTGCCCATAATCGCTATTTTTTGCAATTAAATCATTTCTTTCTTTTATAGAAAGGGCATTTGGCTTTATATATGGTTTGATACGGGGGTTAAAAGAAACGTTTTTGCTAGGATGGAAAAGAGGCAGGACCAATTCTTCTACAACATATTCTCCAATCGCAGGAGAAGAGGCCAGACCAGGACTTTCGATTCCGGCAACATTGATAAAGTGAGTATTTTTTAAAGAAGGACCAATAATAAAATCATGGGTGCTTGGAGTAGCCCTAACACCAGAAAAAGTCCGTATTTGCTCAAAAAAAGGAATATTTGGCACCATTTTTAAGGCATTATTTTTTACATCCAATAATGTCAAAGCATCAGTTGAAGTATCTTCCTTATCCTCGTTAAACTCAGAAGAAGGCCCGACTAGATAGTTAGAAGAAGTAGTCATAGTAACTAGAACTACTTTTCCTTTTTCGCTTGGAAGAGGAAACAACACATGATTAACTAAACCCGCCCCAAAATGATCCAAAACAAAATATTCGCCTTTTCTAGGTTTAATAGACCAAGAAATATCTTCTACCATCGAAGCTATTTTATCTGCATATAGGCCCGCACAATTAATAACGACTTTTGCCTTATATTCGTTTTTGTTTGTTTTGATAATAAAACAATCAGTATTACTTTTTATATCGATTACAGTTTCATTCAATTGCAATTTAACACCATTATCAATCGCGTTTTCAAAGCAATGAGCCACCAAGGTAAAAGGATTTATTATTCCTGCGCTTTTGCATAGCAAAGAACCCATTACATTAGTTGAAACGTTTTTTTCTAATTTCAATGTTTCTTCCTTATTTAGCAAAATTGCCTCGACTCCATTTTCTTTCGCCCTTTCCTTTAATTGTTTTAAAGTTTCTACATTTTCTTTGCTAAAGGCCAAAGTCATAGAACCAACTTGTTTAAAAGAAACATCGAGTTCTTTGCAAATTTGAGGATACATCGCGTTTCCTTTAACATTAAATTTGGCCTTTAAGGAACCTGGTTTTGGATCATAGCCTGAATGGACTATGGCAGAATTTGCCATAGAAGTTACGTCACCTACGTCATTTTTGCTTTCAATACATAAAATAGATAAATTGTATCTAGATAAATTTCTACAAACGAAGGCGCCACTAACGCCTGCTCCAATTACAATGACATCATACATATATTAATAGTATAAACCACCAAGACAACATTCAGTAACAAAAACTACTTTTTTTAAATATTTATTTAAAAGGGCAATTCTAATAAAATTAAGAAAGACTTTTTATGATAAGCAAAGAATTAAATAAATATATACACACGCTTTCAAAAATAGAAAGCAAAGGAGAAGAAAGAGATTACCACGCCAATCTTTTATTTAGTATAAACCCAAAGCAATTTTCAAAGGCGATAAAAGAAAACATAGTTAAGGAAGAGAATCTATCACCTTGCTTAGATAAAACTCTAGTCAGTCTAATGAATTTAGATAAAGAAAGCGAACAATATATAAATTCTTTGCCAAAGATTCACCTAGAAGAAGTTAATAAAAACCTATTGTTATTAAATCCATATTATCAAAAACTAATGAATTTAAAACCGATAGAAAATAATTCCATATCTTTTTGCATTGATTATTTCTATCCTTTTGTTCCGTTTTTATTAGATGAAAAAGTCGTTACTTCTTCTTTTGAAGAATATTCTCCTTTTGGCTATTTTAAAGAAAAAATCGGCTATCCCGTTTTAAAAAAAGACGGTTCCAATTGGATGGAATTAGTTCCCCATGAATTAAATTCAATGAAAGAAGACATAGAAAAGGCTTGTGGGAATGTTTTGATTTTTGGATTGGGATTAGGCTATTTTGCTTACATGGTCTCGATAAAAAAAGAAGTAAAAGAGATAA
>DOQE01000097.1:4626-6862 GCA_003512585.1 Bacillota bacterium
TATAGAAAAAGATAAAGAAATAATCGCTTTATTTAAGGAACACCTCTTCAATGAATTTGAAAATAAAGAAAAAATAAAAATCATAGAAGGAGATGCCTTAACTTTCTCTAACTTTTCCTCTTTTGATTTTGTCTATATTGACATTTATCGAGATGAACTAGACGGCTTGCCCTTGTTAGGAAAAATGTTAAACAATAAAAATTTACCTAACGATGCTCATTTTTGGTTTATTTCTTCCATGCTAGTTTATTTAAGAAGATTTGTAATCGTTAGTTTTGAACTAGCTAGTTCACCTACTTTTAAGGAAAAAGAATATTTTGATTATATAAAGACAATAAAAGGCTCTTGCGAAGCAGATAGGATAGTTTATAAATCATATCTTTACTTTATTAAAAGCAAAGAATACCAAACCGCAAAAGACATCCAAAAAGCCTTATCAAATGATAGCCTATTAGAATTTGCTAAATACTTATTCAAATAAGTTAGTTACCATATCTACTAACCTTTTTATATCCGTATAAGAAGTATTTATCATTAAGTCGTAATTATTCTTATCGCCCCATTTTTTGCCACTGACAAAAGAATAATATTTAGCGCGGCCTTTATCTATCTTCTTAATTTTTCTTTTCATTTGAGAAAAAGTAAAATTTTCATTTTCCTTTTCTCTTTTTTGACATCTTTCTATCCTAGATTCAATACAGGCGTAAACAAATATTGAGAACGGTTTTAAATCTTTTAATATATAATCGGCAGCTCTCCCGATGATGACACAATTAGATTTGCTAGCCATTTCTTTTAAAACGCTGGTTTGGACTTTATAGACATCCATGGCCATTGTTACGCTTGGATCTGGACCAATGGCAAAAGAGTTTCCATATCGAATAGGAAATAAAGGAACCGGGTCTTTTTCGCTAACTTGCTCGATATATTCTTTCGAATATTTTGTCCCTTTGCAAATTTCGTTGATAATTTCTGAATCATAATAGGCATAGCCAAGCTTTTCGGCAAGTCTTCTTCCAAACTCCCTTCCACCTGAGCCAAATTCACGTCCAATAGTTATAATCTTTCCCATAATGAAACCCTTTGTTTTTATTATTTTAAAACAAATAGAAAAAAATGAATCATATTTTTTAATACCCAGTTTAATTGAAGAAAAAAAGCCCATCCATTTCTGAATAGGCTTAGAAAGATATTTTCTATTTATTTTCTTTTTGATGATGGCTTGCCATGGAATTTAGAAGAATGATTATCGTTCTTTTTGACTCTTTCTTCCTTTTCGACATAGCCTTCTGGCTTTTCTTCGAATTCGCGATGGCTTAACGTAATCTTTCCTTTTTCATCAAGTCCGATGACAACTACTTTAAGCATATCGCCGACTTTGACGACTTTAGAAGCATCTTCGACATAGCCCCATTTAAGTCTAGAAACATGGCATAGACCGTCGGTATCGCCGAATAGGTTGACAAAGGCCCCATAATCTTCGACTCTAGTAACCTTGCCTTCAAAGATTTCCCCGACCTTGGCTTCTCTTACAATGTCATCGATTATAGCCTTGGCTTTTTCTATCATTTCCTTATCGGTATGATAAATGGTTATAGTTCCGTCTTCTTCAACGTCAATCTTGACATCGTTACATCTAGATATAATGTCATTGATAACCTTGCCGCCTTGTCCGATGACATCTCTAATTTTGTCTGGATCAATTTTGAAAGTGACCATCTTTGGAGCATATTTGGACACTTCTTTTCTTGGCTCACTGATACAAGAGGCGATGGCTTCCCTGATTTCCGCTCTAGCTTTATTGGCTTGGGCAAGAGCCTCGGAAAGGACTTCCCTAGTAACTCCATGAATCTTTATATCCATTTGGAGGGCGGTTAAGCCTTTAGAAGTACCGGCACATTTAAAATCCATGTCACCGAAGTGATCTTCTAAGCCTTGAATATCGGTAAGAATGGTATATGGGTGATTGCCATCTAATGGGCCGGAAGTAATTAAGCCCATGGCAATGCCAGAAACAATCCCCTTAATAGGAACTCCGGCTGCCATAAGCGACATGCAGTTAGCGCAAATAGAGGCTTGGCTAGAAGAGCCATTTGACTCGCAAACATCGGCAACGCATCTAATGGTATATGGGAATTCCTCTTCACTAGGCAAAACATAGCTTAGAGCTCTTTCCCCTAGCTTGCCATGCCCAATTTCTCTTCTTCCAGGAGCACCCATTCTGCCAATTTCCCCA
>DOQE01000097.1:6895-7048 GCA_003512585.1 Bacillota bacterium
GTTTCACCGGTCAAATTATCGATCAATTGTTTATCGCTAAGTGGGCCAAGAGTTGTTGTACCTATTACTTGAGTTTGGCCGCGCGTAAACATAGCGGATCCATGGGCTCTAGGAAGCAAATCGACTTGGCAATCCAAAGGACGGATTTCATGG
>DOQE01000097.1:7104-7319 GCA_003512585.1 Bacillota bacterium
TTCAGTAATAAGTCTTCTAACTTCTTTAGCGACCATGGCTTCTAGGATATCGTTGACCATTAACATGCTCATTTTGTGATCATGTTCATCTTCGTATTCCCTAGAATCGTAATCATCGATTATTTCTTTTTTCAAAGCATCGATAGCGTCTTGTCTTTCCAATTTATCGAAAATGGAAATGGCCTTGACCATCTTTTCGCCAATTCTAGATTCGA
>DOQE01000079.1 GCA_003512585.1 Bacillota bacterium
TTCTGCATCAAGAAGAAAATAGGAATTAAAACAAGTTATATCTTTTCCATACCAAAGCGGGTATTTATATAAAAAGGTAGAATTTAAAACTTTTAGCCCTTTGCATTCTTTTAAAGGGGATTCTCCGTTTTGAAATAAGGAGGCATCGATTGTTTCATTAGTAGTTTTAAAAAGGCTTCGTTCGCCTTCAAAGGTTCCTTTAATCATCTTTTTTTGCCTTATCGGAAATATAAATCGTTTCTATGTTATTTATAGCGTCTTTTATTAAAGAGTCATAATCGAATTTTTCTTCAAATTTTAAACATTCATCCAATCTAGGCTTTGTTTTTGGCTTTTTAGGTTTAAAAATCGTGCAGCAATCTTCATATGGCCTAATGGAAATATCGAAGGTATTTATCTTTTTGGAAATATCGATGATAGATAATTTATCTAGGGTTGCCAATGGTCTTAATATAGGAAAATTAGTCACTTCATTTATTACTTTTACGGATTCAAGGGTTTGAGAGGCAACTTGACCAATAGATTCCCCGGTTGCCAAGGCCAAACAGTTATTAGATTCTGCCACTTTAACGCCGATCCTGACCATCATTCTACGCATAATAGTAATGCAGTATGGCTCTGATACGTTTTTATAAATTTCTTCTTGTAGTTTTGTAAAAGGGACTATCTGAAGCTTTATATCACTTTGATATTCGTTTAGTTTCTTTAATAAGTCTTTTAATTTATCAATGACCGCCATACTGGTATAGGGAGGAGAAGCAAAATGCAAACATTCTACTTTTATTCCTCTTCTAATTAAGGAAAAAGCGGCAACGGGAGAATCAATCCCACCACTTAATAGCAAAGTAACCTTACCATTCATCCCAAGAGGATATCCGCCTAATCCAGGATAATTATGTAAAGATAAATAAGCACCCTCTTGATTAAGCATTACCTTAAGTTTTCCCTCAGGATTATGCAAATCTACTTTTGACAGTTTAACATTTTTTAAAATATAATCACCTAAAAGGCAATCTAGTTCATAATCGGATAAATTTAAGAATTCTTTTGCTTTATGAGCATCTACTTTAAAAGAAGAAATCCCTTCATCAAGTATCATTTCCAAGGCTTTTTCTTTAATGGAAACTAAATCAAGAGCGCATTTTTCAACTAAAGAAATTTTTTGGATACCTGAAATTTCTTGAAGAGTAGAAATTACTTCATCGATATTGTTTTTATGTAGATAAACATAAATGTGATCTCTAGTAGGCTTAGTTTCGACTTCATATTTTTTTAAAGCCCTTTTTACATTTACATTAAGGCAACGAATGAATTCCTTTCGATTGTTTCCTTTTGTAGAAAGTTCCCCGTAATGAATCATTAAATAGTTGTTCATATGCTTTTAGTCTCCTTAAGAAGGGATTTTAATTCGAATATAAATGTATCGATTTCTTCTTTTGTGGTAAAAAAGGAAATAGATATTCTAATTGGATTATGAGCAAGCCTTTCGCTTTTCCCCATAGAGAGCAAAACATAAGAAGAAGGCTCACCTTTTGAAGAGCAAGCCGAAACACTAGAAACGCAGATCTTTTTATTGCTTAGTCCTTCAACAACAACCGAAGCTTTATTTTCTAGCAAAGAAATAGAAGTTAAAAAAGGAGATGAATTAGATGGTGAATTAATAACAATTGAAGGGATTTCTTCTAATTTTTCAATTAGATACGAATGAATCGATTCAACGTAGCTTTTTCTTTCTTTTAGATAATTAAAAGTTACTTTTATGGCTTCAAATAAGCAAGCATCGCTAGCGACATCGCTAGTTCCACTACGCAACGAAAATTCTTGTTCGCCCCCACTAATAAGTGGAATGAATTGAATTTTTTTCTTATAGATTAAGGCCCCCGACCCTTTTAACCCCCCTATTTTATGAGCGGAAAAAGAAAACAAATCAAAAATAGAATAATCCAAATCAATTTTTCCTATGGCTTGTGTTAAGTCGGAATGAAAGAAACATTTCGGGTATTCTTTGACAATTTTAGCAATTTCTTGTAAAGGAGAAATCGCACCGGTGCCATTATTTACCCCCATAACAGAAACTAGAATCGTATCTTTATCTATTGCCTTTTTTAAATCTTCTAAGTTAATAACGCCATCTTGATTTAATTTTAAATAAACAATATCAAAGCCGAATAAATCATGCAATTGGCGCAAAGGGTTTAAAATGCTTGGATGTTCGCCTTCGCTAGTAATGATTTTCTTTCCTCTATTTTGATATTTTAAGGCCAATCCTTTTAAAGCCAAATTATTGGCTTCGGTTGCCCCTGAAGTAAAAATAAGGTTGTCTTCTTTGTCTACTTTTAAAATAGATAAAATGGAATTCCTTGCCTCTTCTAGTATTTTTTTGCTTTCATAGCCATAAAAATGAAGAGAAGATGGATTGCCAAAATTATTCTTTGATATTTCTTTAAAAAGAGAGAGCACAGATTCAAAAGGAGCGCCTGTAGCGCAATAATCTAAATAAATCATATATACTTACTCTCCGGCCACTCTTTTAAGCGTGGCATTAATTTCATCGTAAGCTTTCTTGAATTCGCTTGAAAAATAATATGACTCTGCCTGTTTTAAAGCTACATCAACCTCTCCTAAATGCCTTCTATCTCTATTAGCATAAAGAATAGAGGCGTTAGTAAGAAGCATTTGCTCATAATCCTTTTTTATGGAATCACTAACTTCTTCGCCCAAAGAAGATAATTCATTTTCCAATTCATTAACTTTTCTAACATCTATTGGCAAAGATTGAAGCCTATCATAAATTGCATCAAGAAGAGAATAACACCTCTCTATTTTTGGACTATATTTAGAATAAGAAGAATCTAAGGCAATTAAACGTAAGATATATTCATCATCTTTCATTTTTGAATAGTAGGTAGAAACACTTCTAAAGGCAGATTCGGAATCGTTTTTCAAAGACATTAAATAACGGTCAAAATCATCAATTGCTTGATTGGTGGAATTGCTTTCTTCCTTTAGTAAATTCATTTTCTCTACCAATAGACTATATGGTTGTCTTGTACTTGAATGAATGAATGTGTCTAGGCTTCTTTTTGTCGCCCCGGCTTTATTGACTAAATTTTTAATCATGTCAATCTTTGCATTTTCTTCATCTGAAATTACATAGATGCGTTTTACATCAGGAATTAAATTGCATAGACGAATATATTTTTTATCGATGGATGTGGCGTTTGAATAAACACTATCGCACTCATTTTCGAAAGAAACCCTAGCTTCTTTTTCTTTTTCGAAAGCATCAAAATATTCATCGATTTGAGCCAATATGCCATCAAGCTTGCCACTGACGCCGTCTAATTCGAATTTTTGAACCGAATTAGTCAAAATCGCCAATTCTCTTTTCATGTCCTCTACATTCCCTTTGACCATTAAATGATGGAGAGGGTAGCCTGCAGAAATCATTTCTTCATATTTATTTTCTAAAGAAGATAGCTTATCGGGAATCACAGTTTGAATAGTAATGCAGATATTAGGCATTTCTTTTATTACGTTTCCAAGCTCTTTTAATATTTTAGAGATTTCTGGTAATTTTTCCTTAGCCTCATCATATTGGGCAGATTCGACATAGGATTCAAAATCCTTAAATCTATCGTCAAGTTTAGAAAAAACAGTTTCAAAACTAGAAGAAACCAAGGTTAAATCAGCTTGTTTTACATAATAATCTTGTTTAATTTTCCTTAATTCTTCTTTTAATAGCAAGGATTGCTGACGGCATTCTTCTTCTGGTCTAATAACAGCTTGCAAATCAGAATTTAATGAATTTACTTCATCGTCATAAGAATCGATTACTTCCTTTGCTTTTGGCAAAACAGCCTTAAGAGATTTAAAATCTCTATCGGAAAGCAAATCCTTAAGGTTATTTATTGCTGTTTGAGCACTTGAATCCCCTTTGTCGCGGATATCCTTAAACCTCTTATTGAAAGTCATGTGAGTATTCACATATAACAAATTCGTTAAAGAAATAATCTCGATTCTTTTTATATATTGAGAATCTTGTCCAAATAGCAAAGCATGGAGAAATTCAAATCTCCTTGATAGTTCCCTGACGGCCTTTTTATACCTTATGCCAGAGAAGAATAAAAAATAAATGCCAATGCCAAGTAGAACGGCTCCGCATATTGAGCCGATGATAATTCCTGCAATCGCGCCAGTTGAAAGTAAAAAATTTGTTCTCATATGATATATATCATATCACTAAGAGCAATATCTTATCGAGATGCAAAAATAAAAATTAAAAAAATGTAAAATGCTAGAAAAGAAGACATCTATTTCCTATAGTAAATAGGCAATGGAAAAAAGTATTACCTTTATAAGTGATTTCTTCGGTGTGATAGCAGGAGAAATGGCCCCCTTATTCTTCGCTAGGCATTTTAAAGAAAAGGGCAAAGAAATAAAAAATCATTATTTTGAAAAAACAGATTTAGGAATAATGACTTTTGAAGAGACATTAAAAAACATTTGCAATGATTATTCTTTTTCTTTAGAAGAGGTCAAAAAAGAGTTCGAATCATATATAAAAATCGATAACGAGGTTATTTCCATATTAAAAAAAGTAAAAGAAAAAGCTAATCTAGTTTTGCTAAGTAACGCCGGTGACCATATTGTTGAAGATATATTGAAACGTTTTGATATTAATGATTTATTCGATTATCAATTCATTTCGTATAGGTTTGGCATAGCTAAGCCGAATCCATTATTTTATCAATTGGCAAAAAATTCGACTCCCAAGGTCAATAAATTTTATATGTTAGACGATAATCCTTCTAATTTAGAAAATTTGAATGAAATAGGCATCGAACCGATTTTATTTAAAAATAGCAAGCAGTTAAAAATCGATTTAATGGAAAGGGATTTAATATAAATAAAAGGTACGTGTATGAAAAAAGCTTTAATAAGGGCAGCACTATTTATAACTAGTTCATTACTTTCTTCATGTCAAATTATTACAATTAAAAATTCCTCAAGCGAAAAAGAAATAGGTATATTAAATTTTAATGATTTTATAGATTTAATCCCTGCCACCGCTTCTTCTTTAAACAATATAAATGTAACGCTAGAAAACATCGATTTTAATCTATGTTTTGATAAAGTTACTTACAGCAAAAACGAGGAAGCCTTAGAAATAGAAGAAGGGGGATCGCTTTTTAATTTAGATGCCTTGCCCAATATTGAAGAAATCTCATTTTCTTTTAAAAACGAAATCGAAACCATACTCAATATTAACGATGATTTGCTCTATCAGCCAACAAATAAAAATAAATATATTGCGTCAGAAAACGCATACACGTATACCTCTTTTAAGGCGAGTGAAGATGATTTTCTTGCAACTTCAGCTTATTTCAATTTCTATTCAAAGCTAGGAAAAACATATATTAAAAATTTACAAATTAAATATAAAACTAGTCTAAATGCGTATCAAAATTCTATAAACAGTATTTCTTTTGCCGAACTAGAAAATCAAAAAGAAATCGGATGCATCTATAAAGATGACAACAAAAAGTCCGTATTGGCAAGTTATAAAGACGGAAAACAGACAAAATTACAATATGACCCCAAAGGTTTATTTGGTTATAAATTAATTGGAAAAAATGAGAAAAATAACGAATTAAATGGAGAAACACCTTTTACTAATCTAGATTTAGGAAAAGCTTCCTTTAAGGCAATATATAGAGGACACGTATCTAATTTAGTTAGTTTTGATATAGTTGGCAATGATTCTTCTTTTTCGATTTCCCCAAATGAAAAAACAATAAGTGTTGGCTCTTCTTTTACTATAGAAGTTAAATCGAATTCCGCCTTGGAAGGACAAGTAATTTTTTCTTCTTCAAACGAAGAAATAGCTAGCGTTACTTCCATTGGATTAGTAAAGGGAAAAAAGGAAGGCTATGCCCAAATTAAAGTCACATATTTAAATATCACTAAAGTATGTAACGTGACGGTTATAAAAAGCGATGGCTATAAAAAAGTCGAAGCAAAGGATACAGTAGCTAATCTTAGCAATACTTACGCGCCCTCTAAAGGTAGACAAAAACTCTTATTCGTCCCAATAAAACTAGCCGAAGCCACTTATACTTGGAATAGCAATTACTTAAATCAAATCCAAGAAAATATATCTACCATTTCTAACTATTATAAAAATGCTTCTTTTGGAAAACTTCGATTAGATGGGGGTATTGCCGGTAGTTTAACGAAAATGTATTCATCTTCATTTAAAGAAAGCGAGCTTCAAGGAACGACTAATCTAGCCTATACCAAGCTTTATAGTATCATGAATTCGGCCATTGCTTGGGTAAAAAACAATTATCCTGAGATAAACTTATCTGATTACGATACAAATGATGATGGTTATTTAGATTCGGTTCACTTTATCTTTAACGGGAGCGATAAGGAAGTATGGGGTGGCCCGCTTTGGCCCCAT
>DOQE01000063.1:0-156 GCA_003512585.1 Bacillota bacterium
GTACGACTATGTCGAATATCACATTAATGTGTGTGTTTCCCTTAACCATTCTAAAATCATGGATGGTTAACTCTTTGTCTATACTAGTTAATGTTTTCAAAACCCTTTGCTTTGTTTGGTCTACTTCTTTATTACCAATGCAAACTGGGTCCATAT
>DOQE01000063.1:198-5499 GCA_003512585.1 Bacillota bacterium
TTTTTTATATCTTCTTCTATGTTGTCTATTACGTCATGGATGTAGGGGAAGTCTTCTTTTTCATTGACTTCAACATGCAATGAAACAAATATTTTTGTCGCGCCATAATTATGACAAATGACGTCATGTACCCCTTTCACTTCTTTATACCTTAATACTTCATTAACTATTTTTTGAACATATTTTTTATCCGTTGCTTCCCCAATTAAGGGATTGCTAGTTTCTTTTATCATCATAAAACCGGAATAGAGAATAAACAAAGAAACGGCTACACCCATATACGAATCTAGATAAGGGAAATTTAAACAAAAACTTATTATGGCTCCTATTCCTAACAATGAAGAGGCTATGGCGTCTGATAATGAATCTAGATAGGTGGCTTTTAAAGAAGGGGAGGCAATTGCTTTTCCTAGCCCATAATTAACATAGCCTTGAAATAGCTTTATCAAGGAAGAGGCAAATAAAACGATGATGGAGGAAATTTCATAAATCACCTCATCTTGATTTATTATTCCTTTTATTGAAGTTACCAATAATTCAATTCCGGCCGTTACAACAAATACCGAGACTATTAGTCCAGAAATATATTCAATTCTTTGATGGCCGAAGGGGTGGTCTTTATCGGCTGGTTTTAAAGACATTTTAAAGCCAATTAAGGTTACTAGGTTCGATGCCAAATCGCCTAAATTATTGATGGCATCACCTAAAAGGGCCAATGGGATTATCCAATTATTCTTGCTCGCGCCATATAAGGCTATTCCAAATTTTAATAAAACAAGCAAGAGGTTTGTGATAATTCCAAATACGGCTGCAAGTTTTCCATGTTTCCCTCTAATTAAAGAATTATCAACGTCTTGATAGTTTTTAATGAATAATTTTCTTAATAAAGTAACCATTTAATTAGTTTATCACAATATTGTCTTGCTTATGAAAGAAGATATTTTATGTCGTCTTTGCTTAGCTTTGCGATGCCTTCATCCCCTTCTTTTATTAAAGAAGTTGCAATGTCTTTTTTTAGCTCTTGAAGTTTTATTACTTTTTCTTCGATAGTATTAAAAGAAACTAACTTTAATACGGTCACGGGTCTAGTCTGCCCAATCCTATGAGCTCTATCTGTGGCTTGTTCTTCAGCCGCATTATTCCACCAGGGATCCAAATGTATGACATAATCTGCCCCATATAGATTTAGCCCTGTGCCTCCTGCTTTTAAAGAAACTAGCATTACTTTGATATCATCTTTATTGTTAAAAGATTCACTTAAGGCAATTCTTTCTTCTCCGTTAGTTGCCCCTTCAATTATCGCAGTAGCTATACCGTGATCCCTTAAATAAGAAGAGAGGTGATGCAAGGCTTTTACAAAGCTAGAAAAGATTACAAATTTATGGCCGTTTTCTATTCCTTGGGTTAATACTTCTAAAATATATTGGAATTTCGATGGTTCAAAATTGGTATTTTCAAAGAATGCCGGTGCATCAGAACAAATGGTTCTAAGCCTTACTAAAGAAGCCAAAATTGAAGCTATATTTCCAGAATTCATATCTCTTCTAGCCCTTTCTAAATAGGCATCATAAATTTTTGCTTCTTCTTCCTCCATGGTAATTGAAATATTTTCGATTGTTTTTGGAGGCAAATCTTTTAAAACGTCTTCTTTTTTTCTTCTTAAGTAGAATGGCTTTATTTTATTATATAGCTTATTGGCTTTTTCTTTTGAGGGGGCATAGCCATAAGTTCTTGCAAAATCATTTCTTTCTCCTAGATACCCTTCCATTAAGAAATCAAAAATTGAAAATAAGTCGATTGCTGAGTTTTCAACCGGAGTTCCTGTTAAGGCTAGTTTGTAAGTAGATTTAAGCGATTTTACCGCAAGAGTCTTTTTTGCGTTTGTATTTTTTATTGTTTGAGCTTCGTCTAAAACAGTCAAAAGAAACTGTATTTGCGTGAATTTTTCAATATCGTTTCTTAAAGAGTCATAAGAAATTATTGCTATAACTGTTTTCTCTTCTTTTAAAGAAGATAATAATTTAACCCTATTTTCTATCGATCCGGAAATGACCATGCTAGGTAATGACGGGGCCCATTTTTCTATTTCTTTTTTCCAGTTATAGGTAACTGATTTTGGGCAAACTATAAGAATTGGTCCTTTTTCTTTTAGAGTCGAGATAAAGGCTATTGTTTGCAATGTCTTTCCTAACCCCATGTCATCAGCAAGTAAGCCTGGCAAATGGTATTTATTTAAACTAGAGAGCCATTTTACTCCATCTAGTTGGTATGACCTTAATTTGTTTTGCAAAAACGAAGGCAAGTTTATATTTGCTTCTTTAAAATGAGAGATATCATTTACAAATGAAGACAAGGATGAATCTAAATCCACTTCGATCCCTTCTTCGCTTTGTAACATGAAAGTCGTCCAAAATGGCAAATTATTTGACTGGTTATGGTCTCTATCGATATTTAAGGAATCGGCTACTTTGACAAAATTCTTCACCTCTTCGCTTTCTAAATCGACAATTTTTCTATCTATTAATATGAATTTTCTTTTTTGCTTATAAGCCTCAAGTATGGAAAATAGTTCATCATCGCTAAATTCGGATGAAGACATGGATGCGTTTATCCATCCTTCTTTTAATAGAAGCTTTGTTCTTACTGTAGGGTTTGTTTTGGTTATATTCAATAAGTTATCGCTTAAAAATAGTTTGCAATAACTGCCCAAATCTTTGTAAGAAGAAGTTAAAAATGCATACACGTATTCATTATCTTTAAGGTATCCATTTTCTAATCCATGTCTTTTTGTTAACTCTTCAATATAAGAATCATAGTAGGCTTTTGAAAATTCGCTTCCTAGGAAAGTATCTTTTTCAATTTCTTCGCCTTGATATTCGAATTTTGTTTTAAAAGATAATGTATCTAAGGCCTTGATGTATTCAATATATAAATTGATTTGGTATTTACTATTTTCACCATTTATTTTCAAAGATTTTTCTTTTTTTATTTTATCTATGACTAGATCTGCAACATATTCAAAATCTTTATCCGTTATTCCTTTTCTTCCGACAAAGGAAATTATTTTTTTGGCGTTTTCTGTTTTAAAAACATAAACATTAATAATTCTTTTGCTTTTTTCAATCGTGGATATTATTTTTTTGCTTTGAACAAATACGCTCTTTTTCTTTAGGTCAGGTATTGCCTTAGGTTTGCCATTTTCATTTATTTCTATTCTACCTTGTTCTAGATTTTCATTTATATAGTATGTTTTGCCATTGATTTTAATTGTTTCGCCTAGCAAATAAGGCAAGAGGCTTGCCATTTCTTTTTTTAATATGCCTTTATTGCTAGCAAAATTGTCGGCAGATAAATTAGCCGCGATTATATATGGCTGAATTTTGTTCATTACTTTTGAATAATCAAGCGTTAATTCTTTTCCGCCTTTAACAATAGGTCTAGTAAATGAATTTAAAAATATATATGGAGATACACTAATTTGTTTTTCTAAATTAGAAGTCAGCAAGATAGTTACATTAGTTAGAAAATCAAATTCCTCTTCTTCGAAATAGACGCTTAGAATTATTGATTCAACTTTAAAAGACTCTCGAATGTGATTTTCCTCATTTTCTATTTCAAATAGAAAACTATTTCTTAAATCAAGTCTTCTTTTGTTTTCTTCTTTAGATAAATTCGCATATTTTAAAACAGATTCATCAATACTTTTATATAGGGATTTTAATTCGTCTAAAGTTTTATTATTTTCTTTTTCTAATAAATATAAATATAAGGCATATGTTTCATTAATAGATTCGGCTTGATAATCAATTTCTCCATTGGAATTTACTTCTAAGTAAGCAAAAAAATCGTGCCCATTTACTTGTTTCGGGAAGCAATAATAAATAAATGAATCTTTTTCTTTGTTAAATCTATAAACAATTATTACTTCGCCAGATTTTAATTCTTCTAAGTATTTCTTTGTTTTTTCTTGACTAATGGCAAAGCTAGCTGAAGAGAACGAATTCTGTTTTACTTTATTTATATACATATTCATTCTCCATACTTTTCGTAACCAACTTTATCTAGTAATCCATAATGGTTTATTAGCTCAAAATAAATTGCTAAAGCATTTTGATTGCCTGCTATAGAGTTAAAGCATTTTTCATTAAGGATTAACTTTTTTGCTAAAGAAGCATCGATTTTGTTTAAACATAATAACCCTAAGGCTATTTCATCCGGCTTTTTAGTTTTTAAATTAAAATCTTTTTCTATTTTCTTAAACAAAAACCCACCTATCTTTAGGTAATATCCTTTGTCAATGCATTCTAATAATTCATAGATATTTTCAACACTGGTTTTCCTTAAATCTACCTCTAGATTTGGATAGATTAGTTTTGGGGTTGGATTGCCTTTATCAATAATTTTGTTAATATTTGTATCAAATGTATTATTTTCTAATGTATCTTCGTTTTTTGAAAATGTTTTATAAAAAGTGATCCAAGATAAACTGTTTGAATTAGACATTTTCAAAATGCATTGCAATGCTAATTTATGATCGATTTGATCGATTTTTTCTATGTCATTTTTACTTAAAAGAGTTGTTTCTATATTAGCTAAAAGTATTTTTGCCAAGCATACGATTTTATTGTTCTCGTTTGATAAAAATATTTCATCTATCAATTCTATTTTTGATTTAGTCGATATGAACGAATAAAAGAGTCTTAAAAAATCTAATTTAATGTTGTTTGGTATTAAGTTTATATCAAAACAAGGCAAGCAATGGCTTGGCATTGTCAATTTTTGCTGCAAAATAGATTCTTTCTCTTTTAAAAATAATTTTATAAGTGCATCTTGAAGTATATCTTTTCTTTGGCTTGCTTTTAAAATGGAGTTAAAGAACCCAATCTTTATGTCATTTGCTTTATTTATTGAATCTAGTAATACATTTGTTGCTTTTTCTTTGTCATTAATGCAGGCAACAAGTCTATCAAAGAGTACTTCGGGTTCTTCGTAATAAGAAGAGTAATAGTTTTCTGTGTTTGTATATTTTTCTAATATCTTAAAAATTATTACACTTAATATGTCTTTGTTTTCCTCGCTTACGTTTTTCCATTGTTTTTCTAGTTCGTTAATGGCTGAACTTACATATGCTGTAGCAGAATAAGTGTTTGTTAAATATTTAAGAGTATCTTCTCCTCTAGTAATTAAGCCTTTTATTCTAAAGTCTTGGTTGTTCGCTGCCGTTTTGGTATTTCTATTTTTTTCTTCGTAGGCTAAAACTATGCAGGCCATATGTTTGCAAGGGTAGGGACAAGGGCAAGT
>DOQE01000063.1:5577-6652 GCA_003512585.1 Bacillota bacterium
TTGCATCGACATGATTTTCATCGATTGAGGTGATTTCATAATCTTTATTTCGATAATATGATCTACCTCTAATTACTATTGTTGAATCAAAGAAATCTAAGTTGTCCATAGATGTGTCTAACACCTCATTATAACAAACAATTTAGTTTCTTGTCACAAAACAATTTAATGTGATTGGCTTTACTTTTGTACATTTAGGTGTTTTTGTTTATATTTATTTCGAAGATATTTTCTAGATATTGTTTATTGGGTTAAAATTAGAATATGAAAAAAAGTATTTTGAATTTTGCTTTAATGGTATTTGGAACCTTAGCCTTGTCTAGTTGTAATATATATACTCCGTTTCTTAAAAGCAGTGAGGATTCGTATAGCGAAGAAAGTTTTTCTCGTCCCGAAAATGATGAAGGATTTTATAAGCCGGAAGCAAGTTCCTATCTTCCTTTTGGCATGAAAGATGTATATGAATCAGAAGGCATTGATGCCGTACCTTCAACTGGTAATGTAAAAATTTTGGTTTTGCCAATTGAATTTAGCGATTATTCTTTTTCAAGTGATTTTACCTCGGATTTAAAAATGGCTTTAGAAGGAAAGGAAGATGGCACGACCGATTATTGGGAATCTTTGTCTTCCTTTTATTATAAGAGCAGTTTTGGCAAATTGAATTTATCTTTTGACATAGCTTCTATTTATAGACCAAATATGTCTTCTTATAAGGCGTATGAAAAATATGCCTCTTCTAGTGATAACGGACGAACTTTAATTGAGGCAGCGCTTAGTTCTTATAAATCTAAAAATTCGACGACAAGTTTTGATTCGGATGGGAATGGATATATTGATGGGGTCATAGCTGTTTATTCTTGTCCTGATTACCAAACGGGGAATTTTAATTTTGAAAAAGTTAACGACACGAGTTTTTTCTGGGCATATACATATTGGGCGGATAATTCTCCAAATAAAACAAGTCCTACTTTGTGTTCTTATTTTTGGCTTTCGCAGTCCTTCTTAACTAATGATAAAGGGGCGGATGCGCATACTTTAATTCATGAATTTGGGCACATGCTAGGTCTTGATGATT
>DOQE01000063.1:6726-22786 GCA_003512585.1 Bacillota bacterium
TTGATCATGACTCTTATTCAAAAAGCATTTTGGGGTGGTGCGTACCGACTGTCATTACTGGAGATTGCACGATTGATATAGAAGCATCAAATAGAAATGGGGATTGTGTTATTATCCCTTCATCTAGTTGGAATGGTACTGGTTTTGGCGAGTATATAATGCTTGAGTTATATACTCCGGATAAACTAAATGAATTAGATTCAAAGGTAGCTTATACCGGTAGGCCACTAGGTTATACGATTCCTGGGGTAAAAATTTATCATATCGACTCAAGGCTAATGGAAGCGAAGTCCGCAGGTGGGAATAAGGTTAATGTCAGTTATTATAATGGGCGTACTCTTTATCCAAAAAGTTCAAATTATTATCAAATTGGTGCGACTAATTGCCAAAAAAGCGTTCATTATGCAGATGAGGATTATTCTTTAATCCATTTAATGGAAGCAAACGGAATCAATACTTTTAAAAATGCCAATTATGGGACTAATGCTACTCTATTTAAAAAAGGTTCGACTTTCTCGCTAGAAAAATTTGGTAAAAATTTCTTTGTGGAACATAAAACCAATAACGATGGATTATTGCCTTCTACTATTTATACTTTAAATAATGGGGACGAATTGCCTGTGGAAATAAAAATAAATTCTGTTTTTGCCAATAAAGCGTCCATTTCTTTCTCTTTTAAATAGGCTTAAAATTAAAACATGGCTAAAAAAAGAGATTCATCGACATTATTAGAAAATAGAAAAGCCCACTTTTTATATTTTTTAAGTGACTTTATAGTTGCTGGATTGGTTTTGACTGGCACGGAAATCAAATCTTTAAGGGCAAGGAATGCTTCTTTAAGCGATTCTTATGTTTATTGTAAAAACGGCGAAGCCTTTATTGCCAATATGCATATTGCCCCGTATAAAGATGGTACTTTTTCTAATGTAGATCACCTTCGCGACAGAAAGTTATTGCTTAATAAAAAAGAAATTAAAAAATTAGAAAGTAAATTAAAACAAGGTGGCTATACTTGCGTTCCTACTAAAGTTTTTTTAAGCCATGGGTATGCTAAAATGGAAATTGCGTTAGCTAAAGGCAAGCAAGCTCACGATAAAAGGGATTCTATAAAAGAAAGAGATGCTAAACGTAGTATAGACAAGGCTAGAAAAGAGGGGGCGAGGGTTAAAGATGAATGATTTCGATTCACTTAATGAATTTCCTTCTTTTAATTTTTCCAAAGCCATTTCCAAGGCAAATTTAAAATCAAATATCCCCTTAATAAAAATAACTGGAAGTAATGGAAAAAGCGTCACCTCCTCAATATTATCGAATATATACGTTCATAACGATTATAAAGTCTGCTCTTTATATCATCTATATGTAACTGCCCCATATAAAAACATTGCTTTTAACAACGAATCGATTTCTTTAGAGGAATTTAATTCTTATTTAGAAAGGTATAAAAAGATAATTTCGAAATATAAATTAAGCAAATGGGAAGCCGTTTCTCTTATTTTCTTTGCTTTTGTAAAAGAAATGAACCCTGATTTAGTTATAGTTGAATTTGATGAAACTTATTGCCAAGTGGAATCTTATTTAGATGAGGAAAACGAAGTCTTATCAATTCTAACTTCTTTAAGTTTGGATCATACGGAAGAATTGGGATCGACTTTAAGCTTAATTGCTTCCTCTTATTGCTTGAATTTTGCTAGAGAGAGCAAGCTTCTTTGTTGCAAATTAGATGATGATACGAAGAAAGTAGTTTTTGATTTAACAAAAGATAATGATTCTTCTTTTTATGAAGTGGATTCATATTTTTCACCTCATTATAACGAAAAAGGAAATTTGGTTTTTTCCTATCGCCCTTTTAAAGAATTAGAAATTGCTTCTGAATATTTGTTTTATGTAGAAGATGCTTGCTTGGCTATTGAAGCTAGCAAAATATTAAGTGATAAGTTTCCTTTGAAAAAAGAAAAAATAGAAGAGGCGTTACTTAATTTAATTGATATTGACGAGGGAAAAAGAATTAAGGAAAACATTTATTTGTTCTCCTGCTCTAATTTAGAAGCGTTTACTCTTTTATCTAAATCCTTTTCTATTATTTCCAAAGGAAATCCTTTTCATATAATAGTTTCGCTTCATAGTGATAAAAATTTATCGTCGATACTGCCTTTACTGGCCATCAATACTTCTTTTATTACATTTACCTATGCTTCTAGTTTATGCCGCGATGAAATCGGTTATTCTCTTTATTTAGATGATTTTCCCTATGTTAAAGATCCTATCGAAGCAGTAAAACAGATTAAACCTAAATACCCGGATGATATTATCATAGTTTGCGGCTGCCGCGAAATTGTGGAGTTAATGGAAAATGAAGCAAAAAGACGATGAACCAAAAATAGATGAATCTTTATTAACGGCGGAACAAAAAGAAGAATTGAAATCAAAGAAGCCAAACATTCCGTTTTTAATTTTCGTTGGGGTCGTTTTGCTTTTGATGATTGCCTGTATCGTTGTTATATTTTCTTTAAAAAATTAATGTCTTTAGAAAAAATAAAAAAAGAAATTGCTATAGTGTCTAATGATTTCTCTTTTTTGTTATTTCCTTTATAAAAAAGAAATCTCTATTGCTTTTGAAGTTGTAGTTTCATTGGACTATTTTTTTATAATTAAGGTTAAAAAGTAAAACTTTAGGTGACTAAAAAAGTTTATATGATTATCATATAAAGGTTAGAAAGAAGGCACGTTAATGGATAATTCTAAACCTAGAAAAGATAATCTTAAGTGGGATGAATATTTTATGGGGATAGCTCTACTATCTTCAATGCGTTCTAAAGACCCGTCAACTCAAGTTGGCGCTTGCATAGTCGATAAAGACAACAAAGTTGTTTCCATTGGCTATAACGGCATGCCAAGAGGAGTAGACGATAATGAAATTCCTTGGGGGCATGGAGAAGGATTGGATTCAAAATATCTTTACGTTTGCCACGCTGAATTCAACGCCATTTTAAATACAAGAAACGGCAGCGCTTTATCTGGGTGCAAAATTTATGTCACTTTATTTCCGTGCAACGAATGCGCCAAGGCCATTGTCCAGGTTGGAATAAAAGAAGTTATTTATCTTGGCGATAAATATCATGATGGAATCGAGGCTACGGCATCTAGGAAGATTTTGGATTTATCTGGAGTCAAATATAGGGCATACACAGGAAGGGAACTTCGTTTGAATGTTGGGAAATAGAGGCTTTTTCTATCGTCTTTGTATAATGGTTATTGTCTTTTTGATAGCGGGACTACCCTTTTTGATTCCCCTTTCTTTAGATAAGAACACGGCTTCTTGGCTTGTTTATACTATTGTTGGGATTTACTGTGGTGTTTTCTTAATTTGTGAAGTTGCTTTGGAAGTTTATATATATTTAAAGAAGAAAAAAAGAGAAAAATGAATAATGTTTGTTCTATAAATAATCTTTCCTTTTCTTATGAAGAAAACAAATCGACTTTGAAAAACATTTCTTTTGATATACCTTCTTCTAGCTATTGCGCCATAATCGGACATAATGGATCAGGCAAATCCACTTTGGCGAAACTAATTATGGGCTTGCTTGAACCTAATGAAGGTGAAATTAGTTTATTTGGAAAGAAGTTAGAGAAGAAAAGCTTAAAAGAATTAAGAAGAAAAATGGGGATAGTCTTTCAAAATCCTGATAATCAATTCGTGGGTTCAACTGTAGAAGATGATATTGCTTTTGGGCTAGAAAATAGAAACATTCCGCGAGAAGAAATGGTTAAGAATGTTGATTATATTTGTAAGAAAGTTGGCATGGAAGATTTTAAAAAGCATGAGCCTTCTTCTTTAAGTGGCGGTCAAAAACAAAGGGTTGCTATTGCAGGAGTTTTATCCTTGGGAGTTGATTTTATTATTTTTGATGAAGCTACAGCTATGTTAGATCCAAAAGGAAAAAAAGAAATTGCTTCCTTAATCTTGGATATTAAAAAAGAAAACTCCTCTTTAACGATTTTATCTATTACGCACGATGTCGAAGAAGCTTCTAAAGCTGACGAGGTAATTGTAATTAATGACGGCTCTATTTTTATGAAGGGAAAACCGGAAGAGATATTTTCAAAAGTAGATGAGCTTCGTTCTATTTCTTTGGATGTTCCATTTTTTTATTCTTTAAAATATCAATTAGAAAAAGAAGGTCTTGAAATACCTTCTTCTATTAAAAACGAAGAAGAGTTGGGGGAATATTTATGCCGATAGATATTTCCTCTTTATTCTATACATACAACATAAAAACCCCATTGGAACATAGAGCCTTAAACGACATTAATTTGCATATTGAAGAAGGGGATTTTTTGGGTTTGGTTGGTAGGACTGGCTGCGGTAAATCTACTTTAATCCAACACTTAAACGCCTTATTGACTCCAACTTCTGGGGTCGTTAAGGTCGATGAATTCATTAATTCGAGCCAAAAAAAGAAAACAACGAAAAAAATGTCCCCCCTTAGAAAAAGAGTCGGCCTTGTTTTTCAATTTTCTGAGTATCAATTATTCGAAGAAACAGTTTTAAAAGATGTCTGTTTCGGACCTAAAAATTTTAATAGAAGCAAAGAAGAGTCAATTTATGATGCAAAAAAGGCTTTGGAAATGGTTGGGCTAGATTCTTCTTTTTATGATAGGTCTCCATTTGAGTTAAGCGGAGGAGAGAAAAGGCGAGTGGCTATTGCGGGGATTTTAGCTATAAAGCCAAAATATTTGGTTGTTGATGAACCGACTTCGGGATTAGATCCCATGGGAGCAAAGGATATGATGGATTTATTTGAAAAAATCCATCAAGAAGGCACGACTATAATTTTGGTTACCCACGATATGGATATCCTTCTTTCCTATTGCAATAAAGTTGTTGTCATGGAAGAAGGAAAAATAGTTAAGCAATGCAGTCCTAACGCTTTATTTGAAATTGACTGCGAATCCTATTCATTGGAAACCCCTAAAGTATTATCCTTTGCCTCTATTTTAAAAAACAAAGGAATGGATTTGGATTTAAAAAATATTAAGGACGTGGAGTCATTATCTAAACAAATATTTTCTTTAAGGAGCAAACGAAATGGCTAACTTTGCTATTGGTAGATATGTTCCTTATAACTCTTTTTTGCATAGGCTTGATGCTAGAAGCAAAGTTGCCATGACCATTTTCTTGATGATTGCTGTTTTTATGGATTATCCAACTTGGTCGATGAGAGCTTTAGTAGGCGGAGTCATCTTTCTTTTCCTTCTAATTCTTTTATATATTTCAAAGATGAAAATAAGCTCTATCCTTTCCTCTTTAAAAAGCATGTGGTTTATGATTATCTTTTTATTGCTTATTTATATATTGGTGCCAAAGGCAAATAATACCTTGGGTATTGCTTTTAAAATAAATGATTTTGTTGTTTATTGGGACTCTTTTGCCGAAGCCTTTAGGATAATAATGCGTTTAGTTATGATGATCATGATTACAATGATATTAACAGCGACGACTAGGCCTTTGGATTTAACATTTGCTTTGGAATGGTATCTATATCCTTTAAGAATTGTTCATTTTCCAGTCAGTGAAATTGCCATGATGCTTTCGATTGCCCTAAGGTTTATTCCAACTTTGTTAGATGATGCCGACAGGATAATGAAAGCCCAAGCTAGTCGCGGTGTCGATTTTAAACATGGAAAAATTAAAGAAAAAATATTAGGCATTACTTCTTTAATCATTCCTTTGTTTGTTTCTTCGTTTGTTAGAAGCGATGAATTAGCTTCTGCGATGGAATGTAGAGGCTATGACCCAAGAGAAAAAAGAAGCAGATATAGACAATATAAATTTTATATAGGAGATGTTATTTCCATTATATTCGTAGCTGTTTTTGTAGCAGGGGTAATGAGCATTTCCATACTTAATTTCGATGTCTTTGCCTATTTTGGGATAGCTGCCTTATGAAAAAACATTATCTTTGTACTTGTTCATACCGGGGTGCTAATTATTTTGGCTTTCAAAGGCAAAATAAATTTCCAAGCGTTCAAGAAGAAATAGAAAAGGCCCTTCTTTTTCTTTTTAAAGAAGAGACAAAAATAAAAGGGGCGGGTAGGACGGATGCAAAGGTTCATGCAAAAGGGCAAACGTTTTCTTTTTTCTCAACTCCCATTGCCAATAAGGAAAAGTTTCTATTTGCCTTTAATAGACTTCTTCCCATGGATATTAGCGTTAATGATATTAAAGAAGTTCCTTTTTCTTTTGACGCAAGGCATTCTTGCATCGGCAAAGTGTATGAATACAGATTTTGTTTTGGAGAAAAAGACCCTTTTAAAACTGAATTTGAGGCCTATATAGGAAAAAGAGATTTCGATACTATTTCCTTTATTGATGCTTGCGATGTTTTCGTAGGTATTCATAATTTCCAATCTTTTACAACTAAAAAAGAGGATAAAGATGGTTTTATTAGGGACATGACGTTAATTTCACCAAAATTTGATAAAAAAAGAAAAGCTATTTCCATTATTTTTAAATCCAATGGGTTTATGACCTATCAAATTCGCCTTATGGTCGGTGCATTGATTAAGGTCGGCTTAGGGAAATTAAGCAAAAATGACATTAAGGAAAGATTGGAATCTAAAAGCAGGAACATCATGTCTTTTAAAGCACCGGGAGAAGGCTTGACGTTGCTTGAGGTTATTTATGAATAATTTTGAATATAACTATCACACTCATACTAGCAGGTGTGGGCACGCTTGCGGACTAGATGAAGAATATGTTATTGAAGCTATAAAAAACGGCAATAAAAGAATGGGTTTCAGCGACCACGTTATGCTTCCTAATATCTCCCAGCCTGGAATGAGGGGCGAGTTTTCTTTATTTGATAGTTATGTCAATTCCGTGAATAGGTTAAAGAAAAAATACAAAAACCAAATTGAAATAAAGTTGGGATTTGAATGCGAGTGGTATGGAAATACTTTTAAGAATTATTATGAAGATTTGCTTCAGCATAAGGGGTTTGACTATTTAATACTAGGACAGCATTGCTTTTTAAACCAAGGCAGAATGATTTTTTATAAAAGCATCGCAGATGAAGAAAAAGGGTGCGAACTATACGCCTCGGATTTAATTGACGGGATTAGAAGTGGTTTGTTTTCTTATGTTTGTCACCCAGACTTTTTTATTTTAGGATCAGAAGGCATTTCCAATATTGATGAAATCTCAACTAGGATTGCTTTAGAAGCTAAAAAAGCGAATATCCCATTAGAAATCAACATGGGACAAACTAGGAGACTTTCCTTTCCTAAGGCAGCCTCTCCTTATGAGCCTTATTATCCATATGTCCCTTTTTGGAAAATAGTTAAGGAAATAGGCAATAAAATAGTAGTAGGCGTTGATGCTCATAATCCTAGTGATTTTTCAAGAAGCGATTATCTTGCCCTAAGAAAATTCATAAAGGATTTGAATTTAAAAGTCAGTGATGATTTTATGCTTTAAAATAGGCTATATTTTATATTTTTCTTCCCTATTAGGCTAAAGCAGTGATATAGTAAACCCGCAAAAAAACAAGGAGTTTTTTATATGGGAAGGCATTTCGAAGTAAGAGCTGCAGCCATGGCTGCAACTGCAAAAGCCAAGTCCGCCATTTACATGCGTGCATCAAAAGAAATCTATGCGGCGGCAAAATCTGGAGAGCCTGACCCTAATTCAAACCTCGCGCTTCGCTCCGCTATTGAAAAGTATCGTAAGCAATGTCCGAAGGACGTTATTGATAGGGCCATTGAAAAGGCTAAAGGTGGCGATGCCGTTGCTTATATTCCTGGCAGATATGAGTTCATGGGTCCAGGGGGAAGCAATATTGTTGTTGACACTTTAACAGATAACGTCAATAGAGCTTTGGTTTCTGTTAGAACCATCGTTACTAGAAAAGGCGGGAAGATGGCTTCTGTCGCTTATAATTTTAATTTATTAGGTGTTTTGGATTTTAAAGGACCAAAGGAAGAAGAAGTTGAAGAAGCTTTGGTTTTGGGTGATGTCGATGTTACTTCTATAACCGTTGACGAAGATGGTGAAATTGAAGCCACTGTAGCTCCTTCTGATTTAGAAAAGGCAAAAGAAGCTTTGAAGGGCATCGGAGTTACTGATTTTGATAGGGCGGAAACTACCTTATTGCCAAATGAATGGATTGAAGTTGGCGATGAAGATAAAGCTAAGCTCAACGCCATGATGTCTGAATTAGATGAAGCCGAAGACGTCCAAGCTGTTTATACTAACGTTTCGAATCTATAAAGAGTTGATTAAATAAAGTAAGGCCTCGTTTTGTAAATGAGGCTTTTTTTAATTGACAAATGTAATGTAAAACTTTGCATTATATTATTTTTATATACAATCTTCCTTTGTATTTTATAAAAATAGTCGAATAAAAGGATATTATTCCAATGTATGAGAGGAAAATGGGAACGTTTAATACTCGCAAGGAAAGAAAACAATTTTACTCAACAATTTTGCGCGGATTTTCTACATGTATCTAGAAACACATGGGCTAATTGGGAAATGGGAATTTATGAGCCCAGTTTAGAAGATCTATGCCTTATTTCTTCTTTGCTTGATGTTTCAATAGATTATTTGTTAGGCAATGATAAGTATGTTACTTTATCTTTGCAGCAGCGAAAAGAAATCACTGAATTGGCAAATAAGGTCAAAGATATTGTTGGTTCAAACCATAAATAAGAATAAATAAAAAATCGTTTACTGATTTATTTGGCAAAACAAGGCATTTTATTTATGACTAGTAAAATTGACACTTGCTTTTACACGTGCGTGCGTAGATAATACCAAACGGCACTACTTTGAACTAGTAAACCCCGGTAAAGTTTAATTGTTCGAAAAAAGTCGCTTAAACGACAAAAGGAGAAAACTATGCAGCGTCAAACAACCATGGCAAAACCAGCTGAAGTAAAACGCAACTGGTATATCGTTGATGCCACGGATATCCCACTTGGCCGCCTTGCGTCCAAAATTGCTATCGTCTTAATGGGTAAAAACAAACCCACATACACACCAAATGTTGACTGCGGTGACTACATTGTTGTTATCAATGCCTCTAAGGTTAAACTTACCGGTAATGATCCAGAACACAAGAAAAATTATTACAATGTCTCCGAATATAATGGCGGTCTTCGTACCCGCACTGCCGGAGTCATGAAAAGAGAATTCCCAGTCGAACTTATCGAAAGATCGGTTTGGGGAATGGTTCCAAAGGGACCTTTGGGACGTCAAATCGTCAAGAAATTATTTGTCTATGCTGACGAAAAACATGCTCAACAAGCCCAGAACCCAACTGTTCTAGACTTGAGCAAATAAGGAGTTAAAACATGGCAAACGAAACTAAATATTATGGAACCGGCAGAAGAAAGACTTCTGTTGCCCGTGTTTATATTAAAGCTGGAAAAGGCAATATCATCGTTAATGGTAAAAAAGTTGACGAATATATGCCATTCCCGACCCTTGTCTTAGACTTGAAGCAACCTTTGGCCATTTTAGGTGCCGAAGATAGATACGATGTTGAAGCCAACGTATATGGTGGTGGATTCACCGGACAAGCCGAGGCTATTCGTCTTGGGATTGCTAGAGCTTTATTAGAAGCTAATGAAGATAGAAAAGCTCTTAAAGTCGCTGGCATGCTTACCCGTAATGCTAGAAGCAAGGAAAGAAAGAAATACGGTTTAAAAGGTGCACGTCGTGCCCCTCAATTCTCCAAACGTTAATTTGGATTATTGCTTGCAAAAATGCCATCCGAAAGGGTGGCTTTTCTTTTATAAGTCAGGGATAAGCAAAGAAAACAATTATATGTTTTTCCATATTTAATCTTTTTTTAGAAAAGAATCGTTTTAGATTTACCCTTGGGTAATTATTTATATAAATAATCAAACCTAATGAAATCGATTACATTTATTTCATATTGATTAATCAATTGTTAACTAGCAAACACCTCTTTATAATTTACTTGATATGGAAAGTCCTAAGAAAGTAGTCATAAGGCAAGTAGTTTCCTCCTTGCATAAAAATAAAAGAAAGAATATTTCGTTAGATTATCTTTCTAAAATCATTGGAATATATCCTGATGTTTTGGGCGCGGAACTTTCTTATTTTTGTCCTATGATTTTGATGGATCCAAGTGTAAATGTACGCGATTATCTAGAAGATATGAGGCGTTATTTATCTGAACCTAGCAAAAATGTTTCTAAGAAAAAGTCCATAAAAGAAAAAAGGGAACGCATTTATAAAAAAGAGCTTGAGGAATATAAAGGGATTGTAGACTTTATCTATAAAAAAATGACAACTGTTGGGGGCCTTTTAGATCCAGGCTTTGAACTAGATAGACATGAAATTAGAATAATGGAAAAATTGCTCCAAATGGAAAGAAAAAAGTTGCGTAATAAAAAGAAAAAGCAATAATAAAATGCGTTAAAAGTTAATTAAATTTAACAATAAGCCTAATAATTAGGCTTTTTTTAATCTTTGATTGTTTATGGATAAAGAAGAAATTATACTTACACTAACAAGGAGATTTTAATCTTTTTTATATGGCAGAAATTAAAAAAACCATGAAGTCTGTCGATGGAAACACCGCAGCAGCGATGGAATCCTACTATTTTACTGAAGTAGCGGCCATCTATCCAATTACCCCCTCTTCTCCAATGGCTGAATTAGTCGACGTTATGTCTTCTAACGGGTCCAAAAACTATTTTGGAGCACCCGTAAAAGTCGTTGAAATGCAGTCAGAAGCCGGTGCCTCTGGTGCCGTCCATGGAGCTTTACAAGGTGGAGCTTTAGCTACGACATTTACCGCTAGCCAAGGTTTGCTTTTAATGATTCCGAATATCTATAAGTGGTGTGGGGAATTACTCCCTGCAGTTTTGCATGTTGCAGCTAGATCATTGGCAACACGTGCCCTTTCTATTTTTGGCGACCATCAAGACGTTTATGCAATCAGGCAAACCGGCATTACGATGATTGTCTCTAATTCTGTTCAAGAGATTGCCGATTTAACCCCAGTTGCCCATTTGACAGCTATAGATTCTAGCGTCCCCGTATGCCATTTCTTTGATGGCTTCCGCACTTCTCATGAAGTTCAAAATGTTGAGTTTATCGACGAAGAAGAATGGAAAAAACTTCTTCCGATGGATAAGGTAGAGGAATTTAGGGCCCGTGCTTTAAATCCACACACCCACGCAGTTACTCGTGGTGGCGCTGAAAACGACGACATTTATTTCCAAGCTAGGGAAGCCCAAAATACCCATTTCGAACATGTGATCGATGTTGCTAGTAAATATTTTGAAGAAGCTAGCAAATTAACAGGTAGAAAATATGCCCCATTTGTTTATTATGGCGATGAAAAGGCAACAAAAGTCATAATTGCCATGGGATCAGTTACCGAAACTGCCATGGAAGTCGTTGACGAATTGAATAAAAATGGCGAACATGTTGGCTTAGTAAAAGTTCATTTATATCGTCCTTTCTCTGCCAAACTTCTTTCTAATGCCATCCCATCTTCTGTTAAGAAGATTGCTGTTTTGGATAGAACAAAAGAAACTGGCGCAATGGGCGAACCCCTTTATTTGGATGTAGTAGCCGCTTTAGCTAGCGAAAATCGCAAATTTGATCAAATTCTAGGCGGCCGTTATGGATTATCTAGCAAAGATACCCAACCAAAAGACATCAAGGCCGTTTATGATTTCCTTTCCTCCGCTAACAATTGGAATGGGTTTACCGTTGGAATCAAAGATGATGTTACTCATTTATCGATTCCAGTCGACGATAAATTTGTTATCCCACATAACTATACTTCTTGTTTATTTTATGGGCTTGGATCCGATGGAACCGTTTCGGCCAATAAGAGTTCCATTAAGATTATTGGCGATGCCACCCATCAATATGCCCAAGCCTATTTCCAATATGACTCTAGAAAAGCAGGAGGGACTACCCGTAGCCATCTCCGTTTTGGAAAAGAGCCAATTCATTCCGAATATTATGTCAAGAATGCCGATTTCATCTCTTGCTCACTAGACACTTATATCTTTAAATTTGATATTATTTCCAATTTAAAAGACGGCGGCACTTTCTTGCTTAATACCAACATGGATGATGAAACCTTAATCAAATCCATGCCGAACCGCATGAAGCATCTTTTAGCTCAAAAACATGCAAAATTCTATGTTATTGATGCTAACAAATTGGCTGCTGAATGCCATATGGGACGTCACACCAATACGACTTTGCAAGCTGCCTTCTTTAAATTATCTCCATCGATCATGGATTATGAAGAAGCCGAAAAATGGATGAAGAAGTTTGCTGAAAAATCCTATGCTAAAAAAGGCATGGATATTGTTAAAAACAACTGGGATGCCATTGACGCCGGTCCAAAAGGATTACGTCAAATTACAATCGATCCCGCCTGGATTGACTTGCCATATAATAAAGTAACGGCTATCGATAGCAAAGATACTTATTATGATGAATATGTTGAAGTAATAGACCGTCTTGATGGCGATGAGCTACCAACTAGTGCCTTTACTAAACATGAACTTCTTGATGGCACGATGAATGAAAACATAACCTTTAGACAAAAAAGAGCCATTGCCGATAGAGTTCCAGTTTGGAATCCAACCTATTGTATTGAATGCAATCAATGTGCTTTTGTTTGCCCTCACGCTACAATTCGTCCGTATTTGTTAAACGAAGAAGAAGTCAATAACGCCCCTTCTATTGTTAAGGAAGGATTAAAACCTGCAATTGGAACAAAGGATAAGACGCTTAAGTATCGTATCCAGGTTGCTACTGAAAACTGTATCGGATGTGGCCTTTGTGTTTCCGAATGTATGGCTAATGTTACTGCCACAAAGATGAATAACGATCATTTTGCCTTAAAGATGGTTGATGCCCATACTCAAGCCGAACAACAAGTTGGAGCTGATTATTGCTACACTTCTGTAAGTGAAAAGAAAGATCAATTCCCTGCCGCGCTTGAAAATGGGGTAAAAGGACTTGGCTTTAAAAAGCCATATATGGAAGTAAGCGGTGCTTGTGCTGGATGTGGAGAAGCCCCTTATTATCGCATTGTTTCTCAATTATTTGGAAAAGATATGTTGGTAGCTAATGCTACTGGCTGTTCCTCTATTTATTGTGGCTCAACTCCTTTAACACCATTTGTTAATGACAATGGCAAAAATGGTCCGGCTTGGGCAAACTCTTTATTTGAAGATAATGCCGAATATGGATTCGGTATGAGAATTGCCTCCGATCAAAAGATGAGCCAAATTGTCAGGATTTTAAACGAAGCCAAAGCTAACGAAAATCTTGAGCCTGAACTAAAGGAAATAATTGATAAATACCTTGCTAATTTGAAAAATAGAGACATAGAAAGAACTATCGTCCCTGAATTGATGGAGTTAGTAGACGCTTCTAAGGTTGAATCCATTAAGGAATTAAAGCTTTATGAACGCGATTTAGTCGATAAATCTGTTTGGATTATTGGTGGCGATGGATGGAGCTATGACATTGGATATGGCGGAGTTGACCATGTTTTGGCTAACGAAGCCGATGTTAATATCCTTGTCCTCGATACCGAAGTTTATTCCAATACCGGCGGGCAGGCTTCTAAGTCTTCCCAAACCGGTTCCATTAATAAATTTACTGCTTCCGGCAAAAAAGAGGCCAAAAAGAATCTTGCTTTAATGGCCATGGCTTATGGACACGTCTATGTTGCTCAAATCGCTTTGGGCGCTAACCCAGCCAAGGCCATTCAAGCCTTAAAAGAAGCCGAATCTTATGATGGACCATCTTTGGTTATTTGCTATTGTCCATGTGCTGAGCAGCATATTAAAGGTGGCTTAGTCAATTCCATTAAGGAAGAAAAGAAGGCTGTCGAATGTGGCTATTTCACAACATTTAGGTATGATCCACGTCTAAAAGAACAAGGAAAGAGCCCATTGACTCTAGATTGCCCAGAACCGGATTTCTCTAAATTACGCGATTTTGTAATGCAAGAAACTAGATTCTCTCAACTTCCTCTTGTTAACCCAGAACACGCCGAAGAACTTCTTAATAAGACCGAGAAGTATGCTAAGCAAAGATGGGAAAACATTAAGAAGTTCGGTGCTTAATAGATAGCCATTCTAATTTGCATTAATGCCTCGCTACATAAGCGGGGCATTTTCTAATATAAGTTGTTCTAGTTTAGCTGACGCAACGCTTAAGGGCTGTTCTTTTCTTTTAATTAATTTAATTTCTCTTCTTGGAAGCTCTTTTTCTAAGGGAATAAGAAATACATCAAAGTGATTTTCTAAAAATTGCTTTGGAACAAACCCTATTCCTAAATTTGCCATGACCATTGGCAAAATTTGGTCAGCAGTCGAAACAAATGTGCTAGGTTCATATTTTAAGCCAAGATTTAAGAAGAAGCTTGAGTAGAGCTCGTATGTTTTTGTATTTGTTCCAAGGGAAACCAAGGGATATTTCAAAAGTTTTTCAAAAGACATCTTTCTCTTTTTATCTAATAAGAATGAGGGACTACAAACCGTGATTTCGTTAAATGAATAGATAGTTTTTTCTATTATGGAATTTGTTTTAACAGTTGGGGTAGTGACTAAAGCAATGTCGGCTGTCCCGTTTTTAATGGCTTCGATTGCTTGAGGCGTGGAATGATTGCTTATTTTTAGATGAATATTTGGATATAAATTATGATATTTTTTTAATATTGGCAATAGAAAGCAACGTAATGCCACCTCACTTGAAGCGATATAGATGGAACCATTTTCTAAATTTCTGCTTTCTTTAATTTCCTCTTCGCCTTTTTTTATGCTTTCAAAGGCTATCTGGATATGGCTAAATAGCTTTTTTCCTTCCGGGGTTAAATTGACCCCGTGTTTATTTCTTATAAAAAGAGGACAGCCTAAACCATTTTCTAAATTCTTGATTGTTCTAGTTACATTAGGCTGGTTACTTAGCAAGACTTTTGAAGCTCGGGTGATGCTTTGATATTTAGCAACGTAATAGAAGACTTTGTAATAATCGTAATTTATATCCATAAATAATCTTATATATCAATTTGATATTATATCTATATTATATATACATTTTACATATATCTAAAAAAGACTATGCTAATTTTTACTTGTAGAAGGCGAAATTTTAAGCAATTGGAGTAAACATGAAAAAAACTGCATCGTTTCTATCGGTAGAGAATATAAGATTGGAGAAATAGTTATAGGCAAAAGTCGCAAGAATCGTTAAGCTTTGTTCATTATGGCTAGTTATTCATCAATTAAGAAAAGACTTAGGCATTTCTATTGATGAAACTATTCGAATTAAGCCATAGGCCTTAAATAAATAGAATCAAGCAATTTCCTTTTAAAATTTGACTAATTGTTTGGTTTGAAAAGCAAAAAAGTTTTCATAGCTAGAGTTAATGGAAATTTAATTAGCTAAAAAAGTATCTTTAGCAATTAAAGGATGTCGTTTTTGAGAGCAAATTAAATCTTGGATTTGTTTTCTAAATGGCCTAAAAGCAAAGTATATAAGATGTTTAAAATATAGCGATGGCCTTAATGGGCGAAAAAGATGAATAAAGATTTAACAGTAGGTAAGCCAGCAAGCGTTTTGTGCAAATTTTGCTTGCCTTTATTTGGGAGTATTATTTTTCAACAACTTTATAATATTGCCGATAGCTTTGTAGCAGGTAAATTTATTGGCGATAACGCATTGGCAGCAGTAGGGAATAGCTATGAGATTACTTTAATTTTTATAGCTTTTGCTTTTGGATGCAACATAGGGTGTTCTGTAATTGCCGCACAATTGTTTGGTGCAAAAAAATATAAAGATTTAAAAACTGCCATTTACACTTGTTTAATCTCTAGCGCGGTATTGTGCTTGGTTTTGATGGTTTTAGGATTATTTTTATCTACTCCGTTATTAAGATTAATAAATACGCCGGAAGAAATACTTGAGGATTCAAAACTTTACTTAGATATTTATATTTTCAGCTTACCTTTTGTTTTTCTTTATAACGTTGCGACC
>DOQE01000068.1:0-131 GCA_003512585.1 Bacillota bacterium
AACCCAAATTTGGTAGGGGAAGCTTCAAAGATTAATAAGAAGTCAATGGAGCCAGCATTGCTGAGATAAATTGTCGCCCTAGACAAAACATGGCTTATAGGGCCGGATACTCATTAAAAGAAGGAAAATAT
>DOQE01000068.1:179-325 GCA_003512585.1 Bacillota bacterium
CAAAAATTACAGTTACTAGAATTGCTTTGGTAGCATTGCTACTTATTGGCTTGTTTATTTGTTCCATAATTCCTGATTTTGTTTCTCCTTCAATTGGTTCTAGCCAAATAAATTTAGTTTATCTAATTGCTTGCATTGTTTTTATT
>DOQE01000068.1:386-5034 GCA_003512585.1 Bacillota bacterium
AAATGGAAACAAGTGACCGATTTAGGAAAATTCCTAGATCCAATTGCCGATAAGATGCTAGTAAATGGGCTTCTTATATTTTTGATTTTCCCTTGGAACTTTGCTCCTAACCAAAATTGCTTAGTTCCTGCCTTCTGTGTCATTTTAATGGTCATCAGGGATTTGGTGGTCGATGGGCTAAGATTTGTAGCTGCCAAAAAGAATGAAGTCATCGCCGCTAATATTTTTGGAAAAGCGAAAACCGTTGCCCAAATGATTGCCATTCCCGTTGTTCTTTTAAATGGGTGGCCTTTTTGCTATTTTGATGCATCTTGGCCTAGCTATTTAAATATTTCTTCTATTTTGGTTTATATAGCCACATTATTGTCTTTGCTTTCTGGAATAATATATGTTTTACAAAATAAAAATGTATTAAAGGAAAAGAAGGAGAAAGCATAATGACTAGATTAGAACAACTTTTGAATAGGCTTGTTGAAAAAAACCTTACTATTGGCACTGTTGAATCGCTTACTGCTGGTTTATTTGCTTCTTCTTTTTGTTCTATTGCCGGTGCAAGCAAGGCTTTTAAAGGATCGTTAGTAACTTATTGGCCGGAAGAAAAAGAAATCCTAGCTTCCGTAAAAAAAGAAACTATAGACAAATATGGAGTTGTATCTAGCCAAGTGGCTTCTGAAATGGCTATTGGGGGACTAAGAAGGCTAAATGTAGATATTTGTTTATCTTGTACTGGCAATGCTGGGCCTAGTGTAGAACCTGGCGGAAAAAAAGTAGGGGATGTTTTTTTGGCCATTTGCTATAAAAAATCTGTTTGGACAATCCCTCTTCATATTGATGGAGATAGGAATTCCATTAGAAGCGGAGTAGTTGAGTCAATGGCTAGTTTTGCTTTAAGTGTTTTAAATAATTAAGTGAGCCTTTTTCTTAATTTATAGGCAACTATATACTGCAAGGAGAAATTCTAAATGGCAAATACGAATGAAAATACTAAAGAAAAAGCATTAGAAGACGCATTGAAAGTAATCGAAAAAACTTACGGCAAGGGATCGGTAATGCGTTTAGGCGAAAGGCCGCATGTCGATGTCGATGTCATTCCAACTGGTTCGATTTTATTAGACCAAGCACTTGGTGTAGGCGGGCTCCCTAGAGGAAGAATTATTGAAATATATGGCCCTGAATCTAGCGGCAAGACGACTTTTGCTCTTGAGGCTATTGCCCAAGCCCAATTAAAAGGTGGGCGTGCGGCATTTATTGACGCCGAACACGCGATTGATCCTGAATATGCCTCTAAACTTGGCGTTGATATCGATGATTTAATACTTTCGCAACCGGATTCAGGCGAGCAAGCTCTAGAAATTTGTGAAATGTTAGCCCAATCTGGTGCTATAGATATAATAGTAGTTGATTCTGTTGCCGCTTTAGTGCCACAAGCTGAACTTGATGGAGTAATGTCCGATAATCAAGTTGGGTTACAAGCAAGGCTCATGTCTAAAGGTATGAGAAAAATTGCCGGCATTTTAAATAAAACCGGAACAGTTGTTATATTCATTAACCAACTTCGTGAAAAAGTTGGTGTGGTTTATGGCAATCCAGAGACGACTACTGGTGGGCGTGCTTTAAAATTCTATGCCTCTATTAGAGTCGACATTAGACGTGCCGAGGCCATAAAAAGTGGTTCTGATATTGTCGGAAACTCCGTCAAAATTAAGATTGTTAAAAATAAGGTTGCCCCTCCATTTAAATCATGCACGGTTGATTTGATTTTTGGCCAAGGCATTTCTAAATATGGTGAGATTTTAGATTTAGGAGAAGAGCTAGGCTTAGTTAAAAAATCAGGCAATTGGTATGAACTTGATGGCAATAAGATTGGCAATGGCAGAGAGGCTTCGAAAACTTATTTGAAAGAGCATTCGGAATTAGCGAAAAATCTAGAAGAAAAAATAAGAGAAAAAATTAAGCCACAGCAAGAATAAAGGATGGATGATTTCCATCTTTTTTTCTTTTGCAAAGGAACATCTAAAAATAATTGGCCTAGTTTAAAAAGTTGTTCTACCCAAAAACATATTTCAAGCGTTAAAATAGTGTTGTACCACGAGTACGTACCTTACTTGTAATTTGCTTATATATTAAGGATATATAATATTTCATTAATTTTTTATGGTTTTACTTACGTGAGGTAGTCATGCTCGTTTTGGTCGCAAGGAGTTTTAAATGAACATTTTACTTTCAACTGGAGGCTGGGTTGGCGTAATCGCCGCTGCTGTTGTTTTGTCGGCTTTGTTAACCTTTGGTATCTCTTATTTCTTTTTGGCTCTTAAGTCAAAAAATGCTGCGAAAAACGCAGATCAAATCGTCAAAGAAGCTAAAGTTAGGGCTGAACATCTTGTAAAAAATGCCGAGATTGATGCTAAACAAGTAATCTTAAATGCAAGGCAGCAAGCCGATAACGAAATTAGGCAAAGAAAAGGAGAGCTTGCTGGCGAAGAGCAAAAACTTGCTATTAGGGAACAAACTATCGATGCTAGGGATTCCGCTCTTTTGGAAAAGGAAAATAATCTAGATAGAAAGGCTGAACAATTAAATCAATCCATTGAATCTTATAAGAAAAAACAAGCCGATCTAGACCAAAAAATTGACGATATTTTAGCTGAATTAGAAAAAGTGGCCGGCATGTCTACTCAAGAAGCTCATGATGAAATCATGGCTAGAGTAGAATCGAAAATGTCTATGGAAATAGCGGCTTATATTAAAAATGCCGAAGATGAAGCCAAAGAGACTGCCGAAGCTAAAGCAGTTGATTTATTAACGATGGCTTGCCAAAGATATGCTCAAGATGTTACAAGCGAAAGAACGGTATCTGTTGTAGCTTTGCCTTCTGATGAAATGAAAGGAAGAATCATTGGCAGAGAAGGAAGAAATATTAGGGTTCTTGAACAAGAATTGGGTGTTGATTTAGTAATTGATGATACTCCCGAAGCCATTACCGTTTCTTGCTTTGATCCAATTAGAAGAGAAGTGGCAAGAAGGACTTTGGAATATTTAGTAAAAGACGGCCGTATTCAACCTGGAAGGATTGAAGAGGTGGCTGCAAAATGCAAAAAAGAAGTTGCTGAATCTACCCAAAAATATGGGGAGGAAGCTTGCTTTAAATTAGGCTTGCCTAGAATCAATAAAGAACTTGTTTCTTATATTGGCAGGCTTCATTACCGTACTTCCTATGGTCAAAATGGATTGGAGCATTCAATGGAAGTTGCTTATTTAACCGGTATTATGGCAGGAGAGCTTGGGCTAGATGTAAATTTGGCTCGTAGGGCTGGATTGCTTCATGATATTGGAAAATCCGTTGATTTTGAATTAGAAGGAAGCCATGTTGAGCTTGGTGCTCAACTTGCTAAAAAATATGGTGAACCAGAAGTCGTTATTAATTCGATAGAATCTCATCATGGCGATGTTCCTGCTCGTTTTGTCATTTCTTATTTAGTTGCGGCAGCGGATACTTTATCTGCCGCTAGACCGGGTGCAAGAAGCGAAACGCTTGAGACTTATGTAAAGCGTATAGAACAACTTGAAACTTTGGCAAAAGGTTTTGATGGCGTTCAACAAGCCTATGCCATGCAATCCGGAAGAGAAATTAGGGTAATGGTAATGCCAGAAAAGATTAGCGATGCCCAATCTGTCTTGTTAGCGCAACAAATGCGTGAAAAGATAGAGAAGGAAATGACTTATCCAGGACAAATTAAAGTATCGGTTATCCGCGAATATAGGGCGATAGAAACCGCGAAATAAGATGAACGTTCTTTTTCTTGGAGACATTGTTGGACATGGAGGTCTTTCTTCCGTGTCCTCTTTTTTGCCCTCCTTTAAGAAAAAAAATAATATTAATTTCGTAATTGCAAATGGGGAAAACGTATCAAACGGCAAAGGCATTGTTGAGCCTGACTTTCTAAGTTTAGTAAATAGTGGCGTTGATGTTGTGACTTTAGGAAATCATTATGGAGCCAAAAAGCAAATATTCTCTTATGCTAAAAAATATAATAACTTAATTTTTCCATTGAACTTGATCGGACATGGGGAAATAAATGGAAGCCACTGCTTTGATGTTGGCGGACTTAAGATACAAATAACTAGTTTACTTGGACAAGCCTTTCTAAATGAGGTTGTTAAAAAGCCTTTTGATACCTTATCTAATTTAATTTTAAATAATGATATGCCTCTTATTCATATTGTGGATTTCCATGCCGAATCCAGCTCTGAAAAGGCTACTTTAGCTTTTTCTTTTGATGGGGTAATTACAGCTTTGCTTGGGACTCATACCCATGTTCAAACTAATGATTGTGCCCTCCTTCCAAAAGGCAGTGCGTTTATGACTGATGTCGGTTTTTGTGGCTATTCTCCTTCAATAATTGGTTTTGATCCTTCTACTGTTATTGATAAAACTATTTATGGAATCGATTGTCCATTTAAAGTTAAAGAATCAGGCGATTCGATTATTAATGGTGTATTGTTAAAAATTGATGAATCAACAGGGTTTTGCAAAGAAATTAATTCAATTTACGTGATTAATGGAAAGGAAAAGGAAAATGGGAAAATTTATTATTAAATCTTTGCCTGATATGGGCAAGGCTAGAAATAGAGTTGATAATCCTAAGAT
>DOQE01000068.1:5056-19560 GCA_003512585.1 Bacillota bacterium
TTTTATTTAATTAAAACTTTTGGGTGTCAAGCTAATGTCAGGGATGAAGAAGTACTTTCAGGTTATTTAGAAAAAGCTGGGTTTAAAAAGACTTTGGATGATTCAAAAGCCAATTTGGTAATCATTAATACATGTGCCGTTAGAGAAAATGCAGAAGAGAAAGTATATGGAGAAATTGGAAAATTTAAAATTAATAAAACCAAAGATCCGGATTTTATTTTGTGTGTTTGCGGGTGCATGATGCAAGAAGAAAATGCCGCATCGTATATAATGAAGACCTACCCGCATGTTTCTTTGGTTTTTGGAACTCATAATGTTAGTAAGATATTAGATTTGCTTGAAGAAAAATTAAAAAGCAAAAAGAAAATAATAGATGTTGTTTCTTTTGCTGGCGATGTTGTAGAAAATCTTCCCTCTGTTCGTCTTGATCCTTATAAAGCTTTTGTAAATATTACTTATGGATGCGATAAGTTTTGTACTTATTGCATCGTTCCATATACTAGGGGTAGGGAAAGATCTAGAAAGCTAGATGAAATACTAGCTGAATGCAAGAAACTAGTAGACGAGGGTTACCAAGAAATCACTTTGCTAGGCCAAAATGTAAATTCCTATGGCAAGGATTTTCATGATGGAACCAATTTTGCCAAAGTACTTGAAGAGGTTGCCAAATTAAATGTTCCGCGTTTACGCTTTATGACTTCGCATCCCTGGGATTTTTCTAACGATATGCTTGAAGTCATTGCAAAATATCCCAACATAATGAAATGCATTCATTTACCTGTTCAATCCGGTTCAACATCTGTTTTACGCTTAATGGGAAGAAGATATACTAGAGAAGAATATCTATCTCTAGTTGATAGGATTAGAAAGGTAATTCCTGGAGTTGCCTTAACTACCGATATTATCGTTGGGTTTCCAAATGAAAGCGAAGAACAATTCGAGGATACCCTAAGCTTGTGCAAAGAGGTAAATTACGATGCTGCCTTTACATTTATTTATTCTCCAAGAAAAGGCACCCCAGCCGCTAAAATGATTGATAATGTTTCCTCTTCTACAAAGCATGAACGTTTTAATAGACTTGTTAAAGTAATAGAAGAAAGCGTTTCTTCTCATGCTGAAAAAATGGTGGGAAAAGTGTATAAAGTCTTAGTTGATGGCCCATCAAAAAAAGATAAAAATGTCTTATCTGGCTATACTGAGTCTTCTAAATTGGTAAATTTTAAAGGACCATCATATTTAAAAGGCCATATAGTTAACGTTTTAATAAAAGAAAGCCATACTTATTCTCTTATCGGAGAGTTGGTAGACGATCCTTTATTGATTATGGCTGCGGATTTATCTAAGTCATTAAATGATGAAGATTTATCAAAAAATTATTTTGCTGCTTTATCTTCTTTTGAAAACAATGAAAATTTAAAAGAACTAAAAAAGCAAATTGATTTAAAGCAAAAAGAACTAGTAAATCTATCTTTTAATAGTGATGTTGATTTAAATAAGGAGAAAATTGAATTAGATAAACTACGTGAAAAATATGAAAAAGACCCTTGTTATTTAAATTTAAAATCCGCTATAGAAGAATTAAAACCTTTGCTTGCTGAGGTGGCTAATTTTATAAAATGATTATTGTTTTAACTGGGCCTACAGGAAGTGGGAAAAGCAAGCTTGCCATTGAATTAGCAAAAGATATAGATGCCGCCATTATTAATGCGGATGCTTTTCAAGTTTATAAAGAGCTTAGCATTGCAACAGCCAAGCCTAGCGAAGAAGAAAGAATGGAAGTCCCTTCTTTTTTGTTTGATTTTATTCCTCTTGATAGCTCATATAGCGTAAAAGAGTATCAAGAAGATTTGCGCAGCGCTATTTCTACTGTCTCTATGTTTAAACCTAATATCATAATTGCCGGCGGAACGGGTTTATATATTAAGGCTGGTTTATATGATTATGAGTTTTCTTCTAGTTATGAGCACGTTGACATGTCAAGTTATCAAAGGATGAGCGATGATGAACTTTTTAATGTATTGAAAGAGTTTGATTATGAATCAAGTAAAACTATACATCCTCATAATAGAATAAGGGTTTTAAGGGCGATAGAAATATATTTATCAACTGGAAAAAGAAAATCCGATATAGTTTCAAATCAAACCCATAAACCAATTTATGATTGCAAGTTTTTTGGTTTAGAAAAAGAAAGGCAACTTAATTACGAGCTTGTGGAAAATAGAGTTGAATCAATGTTTAATTTAGGACTAGTTGAAGAAGTAAGGACCTTAACTGAGAAATATGGCAGGGATAAGAGTGCTTTTAAAGCCATTGGAGTTAAGGAACTTTTTCCTTATTTTGATGGTTTAATTAGCCTAAATGAAGCAAAAGAGAATATTAAGAAAAACACGCGTCATTATGTGAAAAGACAAATGACTTTCTTTAATAATCAATTTAATATTACTTGGATAAAAGATAAATTCGATATCATGGGTCGCTTAAATGGATAAATTCTATTCTCGTACAATTGGTTTAATAGGGGAAGAAGGGGTTAAACTTCTTCTTAGAAAACATGTAGCTATTTTTGGTGTCGGCGGAGTAGGGGGAACTTGTTTAGAGTCTTTATGCAGAAGTGGGGTTGGACATATCGATATTTTTGATTTCGATGATGTCGATGAGTCAAATTTAAATAGACAAATTTGTTATTCCTTTTCTGATATCGGGCAAAACAAAGTCTTAATTGCCTACAAGAAAATGAAAAATATCAACCCCTTGTGTGAAGTTTCTCCTTTTAACTTGCATTTAAATGAAGAAAATATAAATTCCATTGAGTTTTCAAAGTATGACTATGTTATAGATTGCATAGATGAAACAAGGTCAAAGATATCTTTGATTAAGAAATGTATGGATAAAAATATTAAAATCGTTTCTTCCTTGGGCATGGCAAATAGGGTTGATCCTAGCAAAGTATTTATTACTACATTGGACAAGACTTTTAATGACCCGTTAGCTAAATTATTGAGAAATAGGTTAAGAAAAGATGGTTATCCGATTAAAAAACTATTTGTTGCCTTTTCTAGTGAACTTCCTGTTAAAAACGGGACTTTTAAAGGTTCAATGATGTTGGTCCCTTCCTCTTCTGGACTCAATTTATCTTATAAGGTTTTAATGGATTTACTTTCTTTTTCTTGATACGATTTTTATTGAATTAACGGAGACAAAAACTATGCCGCTTCTAGATATATTTAAAATTGCAGAAAATGCTGGAATTGACCCTTCTTATATAATTCCTTATGGGAAATATAAAGCCAAAATAGATTTATCTATAATGAGGCAACTTAATGAAGAAAAGGATGGAAAACTAGTTTTAGTTACAGCCATTACCCCTACTAAAGCAGGCGAAGGGAAAACAACTACTAGCATTGCTCTTTCCGAAGGCTTAGGAAAGATAAATAAAAAATCCATTTTGTGTTTAAGAGAGCCTAGTTTAGGACCTGTTTTTGGCTTAAAAGGTGGAGCAACGGGCGGCGGTTTAGCTTCGATTGAGCCAAGTGAAGACATAAATTTGCATTTTACGGGGGACATGCACGCTTTAACTTCCTCAATTAATTTAATTTCAGCCATTATTGATAATTCTATTTACCAAGGTAATCCCTTAAATATTGACCCAAAAAGAATATTATGGAAAAGGGCTCTTGATATGAATGATAGAGCTTTAAGAAATGTAATGGTTTCAATAGATGAAAAAGGGGCTACGCCTAGAATTGATCACTTTACCATAACCGTGGCTTCTGAATTAATGGCCATTATGTGTTTATCAAATAATAAAGAAGACTTTCTCTCTAGAATAGAGAAAATAACAGTTGCTTTTACTAAAAATAATGAACCCGTTACTTTAAAAGACCTTAAGATTACTCATGCAATAATGCGTTTAATGAATGAAGCATTAAATCCTAATTTAGTTCAAACATTGGAAAACACTCCTTGCTTTGTACATGGAGGTCCTTTTGCTAATATAGCGCATGGCTGCAGTTCTTTAATTGCTACAAAATTAGCTTTGAAATTATCTCCTATTGTAATAACTGAAGCGGGATTTGGGGCCGACTTGGGTGCTGAAAAGTTTTTCGACATAAAATGCCAAGAAGGCAATCTTCATCCTGATTGTGTTGTCATAGTTGCTACTATACGTGCTTTAAAAATGCATGGTGGGCTTTCTTATGACGATCTATTTAACGAAAACCTAGAATGTTTAGAGAAAGGCATGCCCAATTTAGAAAGACACATTGAAAATATAAAGAAATTTAAGATTCCATTTATTATTGCGATTAATCATTTTGATTCGGATTCAGAAAAAGAAATTGACTATATTATCTCTTGGTGCAAAAGTAGGGGTTACGTTTGCTCTTTCTTGGATGGATTTAAAAAAGGAGGGGAAGGATCTATTGATTTAGCCAAAAAAGTCTCTTCTTTATTAGATTCTACTGTTTCTTATTTTACGCCCCTTTATGAAAGAAACTGGCCGATAAAAGAAAAAATAGCTAAGATTTGCAAAGAAATTTATAGGGCTGATGATGTGATTTACGAAGAAAAAGCCATTAGGAAAATTAAAGAAATTGAAAAATTAGGTTATTCAAACGGCTATATATGCATGGCTAAAACTCCATCTTCTTTTAGCGATAATCCTATGTTATTGGGTGCTCCAAAAAATTTTAAGATAACCGTTAAGGACGTCAATTTATCTAGCGGAGCTAATTTCATCGTTGTTTTAACAGGTAATATTTTGACTATGCCAGGTTTGCCTAAAGTTCCTGCTGCCGTAAAAATGGAGGACGAGCCATGGCAATTTTAGATATTAAATTATATGATGAAGTAGAAATGAAAAGGCCTCATCCTTGCTTTGCAAAATCTAAAAGATTTCAAATCGTTAGGGTGGGGGCTGATGTTAAGATACTTTGCCTAGGCTGCGGAAACATTTTGATGCTTGATCGAGATAAATTTAATTCTAGAGTAAAAAAAATAATTGCTCATCATGACGGTCCAATTTTAAAAAAATTGTAGTCTTTTCTTCTCTTTGCCTCCAACTAAATGGTGGAGGCGTATTTTGTATAAATTAAAGAAAGTAACAAAAATCTATAAAGATGGGTCTAGTATTAAAAAAGCCTTAGATGGTTTTTCTCTTTCTTTTCCTTCTAAGGGCTTTGTCTTAATTTATGGAAAATCTGGATGTGGAAAGTCTACATTACTCAATCTATTGGGTTTTCTAGATACTCCTTCTTCTGGTTTGATCATATATAAAGGGGAGGAGACAGCCAAATTCTCTTATAAAAGAAAATCTAAGATTAGAAAATTGGATTTATCTTATGTTTTTCAGCATTTTAATTTAATTGAGGAACTGTCGGTTTTAGATAATTTGCTTTTAATAAATTCGGATTTGGACTTAGCTAGCAAGCTATTAAAAGAATTTGATATTTATAAGTACAAGGATTTTAAGGTTTTTAAGTTATCAGGTGGGCAAAAGCAAAGAGTGGCGATTGCTCGCTCTTTAATGAAAAATCCCTCTATTTTGCTTTGCGATGAACCGACTGGAGCCTTGGATAGAAAGAATTCAAAAGTAGTAAAAAACATTTTGTTAGAGTTAGCAAAAACTAGGTTAGTTGTTGTTGTAAGCCATGACGTCGATTTGTTTTTGGACTCTTCAACTCTTTTTGTCAAATTAGAGGAAGGAAAAATTGTTTTAACTAATTTATCTTCTTCCATCAAAGAAAGTTATACTCAACCATTAACTATAAAAGAGCACAAAGGCAACCTTCTTCCCTTAAGAAAAGAAATTTTTATCAAAGGAAAAAAGAAAAACACCTTATGTTTATTATCTTTGTGCTTGATGGAAGTAATTTTTTCTTGTTGTCTTGGATTTAAAAAAGCATCGAATGAAATTTATTCTTCTATTGATGATAACAGTTTGGATTCCTCCTTGTTTTCTATAAGCAAAAAAGAAAAAATATCTACTTCTCCTTCCTTCTCTTTAGTTAGAGAGACAAAACCTGAACTAGTTGATTTATCTTTTTTAAATGAAAATGTGGATATAATTAATCCCTTATCTTTTGTTCTTTCTTCTTCTGAGCCTTTTTATTATCAAAATCAAAAACAAAATCCAGTTGGTTTCTTTCCTTTTTTTAATTCGGACTTTAAGACATTCTCTTCTTTCGCTTTCGAAGAATCAATTTTAAAAACTGAACCAGTTTGTTTTGTAAATGATCTTTTTCTTTCTTCTTATCCTTCTATTTCCATTGGGGATAGTATAAATATTGAAAAGACAATTAAAATAAGCAATGAAACTGGATTTGATGAGATAGATTTTTCAATCAAATTTTTAATTTTAAAATCTTATGGGGAATTCTCTTTTTTAAATGTAGCTAAAATTTATTATTACTATGATTTTTTATCAGAATATTGTTCTTCTTTGATATTAGAAAATTATTCATCAATTAGAAAAGAAAATATTTCATTATTAGATTATATAGCCATGGCAGATTTAAAAAGCAAAGAGAGCGGACTTTGCTATTGGCTTCATGCCACGAATAAAAGTGGAAGGGATTATTTATTTAACTTAATAAAAGAATTCGAAAAAGAAGAGGTACCCTTATCTATTTATAGCAGGATAGGAGTAGCAAAGAATTCGTATTATTCTTTAAGCTCTAGTTTATCGATTTGCTTAAATATTTTTTCTATTTTTTCTTTACTTTTATGCGCGATTTTGCTTTTGCTAGAATGCTTTTATTCTTATTTGCAAAATAGAAAAACCTCCGCAATACTTGGATGCTTAGGACTAAATAAAAGCAAAATAATAAATCTCTATTCAATTAATTCCCTTTTTGTTTCTTTGTCTTCTTTTGCTTTATCTATCCCACTTTCATATTTTCTTTTTTCTATTTTAAATAATAATCTATCCCCTAAATTAAAACTTCCATTTTTAATATCTAACCCATTCTTAAACTATAACGGCATCTATTTTTTCTTGCCTTTACTTTTACTTCTTTTTACTTTTTCTATTTATTTGTTATCCATTTTAATTTTAAAAATTGTTCTTATTAAAAGACCCCTTTATAAGGAATTAAAAGACGAATGAATTTTTTCTTGCGCATTGCTAAATTAAGCAAAAAATATAAAACCGAATCTATCTTTATAGACGCATCGTGGAACTTGCCAAGAAAAGGAATGTTTGGTTTGACTGGGCCTTCTGGGTGCGGCAAGTCTACTTTGCTTAGAATAATTGCGGGCTTAGATGGTGATTTTACCGGTTCGGTTTTGGTGAATAATTATTCTTTAAAAGGGATGGATGAAAATAGTAGAAGAGATTATAGGTCAAGTAACATTGGTTTAATTTTGCAAGATTACCCATTGCTTAACCAAGAAACATCCTTGGTAAACTCAACTTTATTATTAGAATGTCTATCTAATGAGAAAAAAGAAATCAAGCAGCAAAAAGGATTTAATTTGCTTAATTTATTTTCTCTAAAAGGATTAGCCAATAAGAAGGTAAAGCATTTATCAGGAGGACAAAAACAAAGGGTTGCGGGTTCTATATCTTTGTCTAATTCCCCTTTTCTTATCTTGGCGGATGAGCCAACAGCTTCCTTGGATGAAAATAGTGCTAAAAAAGTTTTTAAAATATTAAAGGATTATTCTAAACGGTGTTTGGTTATTGTCTCCTCACATGATTTAAAGCTTTTACAGACAAGTTGCGATTCTATTTTTAAAATTGAAGAAAGAAAAATTAAGGAAGTCATTTCATATCAAAATGTGGAAGATTTAAAAACGCCATTTAATTTTTATTTGCCAAAAAGAAAAGAAAAGCCATCAATGCCTTTTTTAACTAGATTAAGAATTGCGTTTAATGATTTGATTAGCAAAAAATTAAGATTTACCTTAGCTTTTTCATCTTGCTTTCTTTCTCTTTGCTTAGCTGGGTTTTCTAGTTATGTTAAATATGGAATGAGCAAAGAAATACAAAAGTCCCTTTCTTCTTTTTGTTTGCCTTACCAATTGGTTGTTAATAAAAAACAAATTCAAGAAAAAAAGCTTTTTCCTTGTCCTCCGAATAGGATTGAGGAAGTCTATTCTTCTTATAGACAAGAGATACGTTCTTTCGGATATCATTTAAACTTTGATTTCTCTTCTTTATTTAAAGACGATGACTCAATTTATTTATTAACAAAGTATAAAACTATTCCCCTCCCATATTATTCCTCTAGGCATATTAATGAGTTTATGTGGTTTGAAGAAAAGGATTTTGCATGTTTTCCTGACGACATTGAAAACGTTAATGACGATGAAGTCATACTTGGCCTCCCATTTGATTATATGAGTTCTTTATGTTTGGAATTAGGCATAGAAAGGTCATTTCCTTCTTTAGGTAACTATCTATTTTCTAATAAAGTGAATTTGCTATTAAATGTAGAAAATGATGATATAGGTTTTGATAACCAAGAACTATTTACCATAAAAGGAGTTATTAATACCTCTTTGCCTTGCTTATTCAATTCTTCTTCAACTTGGAATAAGACTATTTTTATCGATCATATGCAGTTTAGGCCAAGCAATGAGGAAGAAAACGAAAATCTCCAATACGTGTATCAAATTCCTTATTTATATCTAGAAAACGAAGAAAGATTTTATTCCAAAATAAAAAACGATTCCTTATTTAACGATTTATCTTTTGACCCTAAGTCGAATACATTTTTAACTTCTACTTGCGATTCTTCTTTTTGTCTTACTTCTAGGGTGTATGTATACAAAAGCAATCATTCTAACGCTTTTGCAGGTGACTGCTTAAATTTAATAGACTCTTTTCCTTGTGGTTATTTGCCTATACAAACTAACGGGTTTTATGCAGACACGTCCTCAATATTTTCTGGTTTTTTGCCTCAATTTTATCTTTCTTCTTCTTATGAAGACATTAAGTATGTGTCTGAGTCTATTTCTTCTTTGCCAATTGAACAGGCGATGCTTCCTTTAGAATTAAGCGATAAAGTCTATTCTGGTTCTTTATTATCGGGCTTGGAGAATAAAATTAAATTTTCATCCTTGCCAAAACTATTAGAAAAAGGAGATTTTCCGATTAGCTTAAATGAAATTGTTTTGTCAAACGGCTTGTTTGATAAACTTGGGAAACCATCTTCTATTTATTGTTCCTACGAGATCTCCTCTTCTTCTGATAAGAGTAAGTATTATAGAAACATGTCTATTAATGTATTAAAAGTAAGTGGTGTGACTTCGTCCGAAGATTTGATATTTTATGCGCCTCCTTCTTTTTTTGAAGATTATTTCTTTTCCTCTTTTAAAGTTTGCTCTTCTAATTTAGAAAAGACGGGGGTGGTCTTATTTTTTAATAATCAAAACGATTTAATAAAAGGTAAAGAGTTATTAGAAAAAAATATTGAGGGATATTCTTTTTTAGATGTCGATTCATTTATAGCTTTATCTATGGAAGAGACTACTACCTACATTGGGACTTTATTACTTTTTTCTACCGTGGCTATATTATTTTTATCAATTTTATTATTTTGTTTTGTTTCTATTGTTAATTATGAAGATGATTTTTCAAATCGCAGGTTTTTCCTTTTGCTAGGCTTAGCCAAAAAAGAGAATTTCTATTTTTATTTTTTCAAATGTTTAATTTTAATCTTTCTAAGCGGCTTTCTCTCTTTGCTTTTAATGGTTCCAATGACTTTATTTGCTAATTTTATAATTAGTAGTAGTTTTTCATCGAAACTCTCGTTTTCTATTTCTTGTGTTCCGTTTTTATCGATACTAATTTGCATGGCTATTTATGTTTTAATTTCCTTTGCTTTGGCAAAAAGGGGTGAGCGTGAATGAAAAATCTATTCAACTTATTACCTTTTTCGGAACAAATCGAGAAACAATTATGGAAAAAAAACTAAAATTGTTATATATTACTAATCGGTTCACTTGAAATAAGGAATCAGGAAGGTTAGGAGTCTCATGAAGGGAACAGTTAAAATGTTCAATAAGGAGAAGGGATACGGATTTATTCGTGCAGAAGATAACCGTGATTACTTCTTCCACTATTCCGCACTCATCATGAAAGACGCCAATGAATACAAAACTGCCGAAAAAGGCGAAAATGTTGAATTTGACGTTGAAGAGTCGGATCGTGGCCCACGCGCTGCGAACGTTAAGAAGGTCGACTAATTACATAACGTTTAGTTAACTTCATAGCCCCACTTTACCTGTGAGGCTTTTTCTTTATTAAGAAAAGTTGCTAGAGTTAAACTCTAGGGGTACAATACCTAGGCAAAAATAGGTTATTGATTTATGTCATTGAAAGCAGGTATTGTCGGATTGCCAAATGTTGGAAAATCAACTTTGTTCAATGCGATTACAAATTCTCACGTAGAAGCGGCGAATTATCCATTCGCTACCATTAAGCCAAATACTGGTGTAGTTACCGTTCCAGACGATAGGCTTGATTATTTAACGGATTTATTTCATCCTCAAAGAAAAATAAACGCAACTTTCGAGTTTTATGATATTGCTGGTTTAGTAAAAGGCGCCTCAAAAGGGGAAGGATTAGGCAATCAATTTTTAGCAGCCATTAGAGAATGCGATGCCATTTGTGAGGTAGTTCGTTGTTTTGATAATTCTGAAATCATTCATGTTGATAATTCCATAGACCCTTCTAGAGATATCGAGACTATTAATCTTGAATTGGCCATGGCTGATTTGGATTCAATAAATGCTAGAATCGCTAAGCAAGATATTAAAGCTAGGGTCGCAAAAGATAAGACTGCTATCTATGAAATGGCTATATTAAAGCCTTTGCAAAAAGTTCTTGAGGATGGTAAACCGGCTCGATTAGTAAATGGTCTTACCAACGAGCAACTTGCTTATGCAAAAAAGAATTTCTTTTTGCTTTCTTTAAAGCCGATTATCTATGTTGCCAATGTGGCTGATTCAGATTATTCGAATTTATCTTCTTGTTCCTATTATCAAACCGTTTGTAAAATAGCGGCTTCAGAAAATGCCCAATGTATCCCTGTTTCTTGTGAAATTGAATATGAAATATCCCAAATTCAAGATAAAAAAGAAAGAGAGGAATTCCTTGAAACTTTAGGAACTAATGAATCTGGTCTAGATAAATTAGTTAAAGCGTCATATAAATTATTAAATCTATCGACATTCTTTACTTGCGGAAGTGATGAATGCAGGGCCTGGACTTTTAAAAACGGTATGAGTGCCCCTGAATGTGCAGGCATTATCCATTCCGATTTTCAAAAGGGATTTATTAAAGCCGAAGTCTATAGCTTTTCCGATATAAAGGATTTAGGGTCCGAATTAGCCGTTAAAGAAGCCGGAAAGTTAAGAATCGAAGGGAAAGACTATCTAATGAAAGATGGAGATTGTGTCTTCTTTAGGTTTAATGTATGAGCAAGTTCAAAATCGGTTATGGCGAAGATATCCATAGGCTTGTAAAAGGAAGGAAGCTATTTTTAGGTGGAATAGAAATAGAAAGCGAACTTGGCTTGCTAGGCCATAGCGATGCCGATGTTGTAATCCATGCCTTAATGGATAGCTTGCTTGGGGCTAGTGGGAAAGGCGATATAGGTGTATATTTTCCACCCGATGATCCTGCATTTGAAAATGCCGATTCTAAGCAACTACTAAGACAAATAGTTTCATTAATAAAAAATGATGGCTACGAGATTGGGAACGTTGACATTGCCATTACTGCTGAAAAGCCAAAACTAAAATCATATATTCCGTTGATGATAAATTGTTTATCGTCGATTCTATGTATCGATGCTAGTGATATTAATATTCAAGCCATGACTAATGAGGGGCTTGATTCTCTTGGCGAAAGTAAAGCCATAAGAGCTGTTGCAATTTGCTTGCTAGAAAGGACTAACAATGAGTAATGAAACTAAATTAAAAGAAGCGCTTGTTTCTTTTTTTGCAAAAGAAGGATTGTCTTTAAAAGAAGAAGACATAGTCATTGAAAGGTCTCGCGATCCTCTTCATGGCGATTATTCAACCAATGCCGCAATGAAATTTTGCAAAAAGGTGGGTACGAACCCTAGGGATTTGGCAAATAAAATTGCTTCTAGCTTACAGCTAGATGAACTAGAAAAAATTGAAGTGGCCGGCCCTGGCTTTGTGAATTTTTTCATGAAGAAAGATGCCTTAAGAGCCATTGTTTCTAAAATCTTAAAAGAAGACGAATCTTATGGAAGGCTTGCTAGAAACGGAGAAAAAATAAACATTGAATATGTTTCGGCAAACCCAACTGGAGATTTGCATTTAGGCCATACTAGAATTGCAGCAATTGGGGATGCCATTGCCAATTTGCTTGATTATGCCGGCTATGAAGTAACAAGAGAATATTATGTAAACGACTGCGGCAACCAAGTCGAACATCTTGGCCATTCCATAAGAGCTAGATATCATGAACTTTTTGGTGAACCATTAGATTTAGGGGATGATGATTATCATGGTCTTGATTTAATCGAAATAGCTAAATCCATCAAAGAAAAATATGGTGATAAATACCTTTTGGATTCTAAAGAAGCCCATGATTTCTTTATTCGCTATGGCATTGATTTCGAATTAAACAAGATTAAAAACGATCTTGCTGCATTTAGGGTCAAGTTTGATAAGTTTTCTTATGAATCCGATATTAGAAAAGGCAATACTATCGAAAATACTATTAAAGAATTATCCCCATATATCTATGAAAAAGATGGGGCAAAGTATTTAAAAACAAGTGCTTTCCTTGATGATAAAGATCGTCCAATTGTTAAAAGCAATGGACAATATACTTACTTTATGCCCGATATTTGCTACCACTATGACAAGATGTCTAGGGGCTTTGATTTGCTTATTGATGTTTTAGGTGCCGACCATCATGGATATATAAACAGAATGAAGAGCGCTTTGATGATGAAAGGTTATTCTTCTTCTGCGTTAGAAGTTGAATTGGTCCAGGTTGTTAAGGTATTTAAAGATGGCGAAGAGGTTAAAATGAGCAAAAGGACTGGCAAAGCCATAGCTCATAGGGAATTAGTCGGAGAATGTGGAGTCGACGCAGTTAGATATCTTTTTGTTGAAAGGAGCCAATCTTCTCATCTTGACTTCAATTACAATTTAGCAAAGGAACAATCTTCTGCCAATCCCGTTTTCTATGCCCAATATGCCCACGCTAGATGCTCTAGTTTGCTTAATCTTGGCAGTGATATTGCTTTAGATGAAAAATGCGAAGGATTAAATAGCCAAATTGAATCTTCTATACTTAAGCTTCTATCTGACTTCCCGATTCAAATTCAAGCTGCCGCCAAGGAGAGAGCTCCCTACAAAATGGCCCTTTATATTCATAATTTAGCTGGATTGGTACATGAATATTACGCTTCCACTAGAATTATCGATAGAGAAAATGTACCATTGACATCGGCTAGGCTTGCGCTTATAAAAGCGTGTGAGATAGTTTTGCGTAATGCACTATCCTTAATTGGTGTATCCGCCCCAACAAAAATGTGATGAAAGGAAAATAACAATGAAGAATGAATCAATGATTGAAGTGGCAAAAGAGATTCTTGAAAAAGAAGGACATGGGATGGCTTTTGCCGATTTATGGAAAAAAGTTGTTGAACAACTAGAAATAAGCGAAGAAGAAATTCCAAATAGAATAGGACATTTCTATACAGATTTATCATTATGCGGAAACTTTGTTGCTTTAACAGACAATGTTTGGGATTTAAGATCTCGTCATACTTATGACAAAGTTCATATTGATGTCAATGATGTTTATACCGATGTCAACCAATCCGATGAAGACGAAGCCGATTTAGCAGAAGAAAAAGCCTATAACAAATCAGTCGAAGGCCTGGTTAGCTCTGATTCAGATGAAGTCGATACTAATGAAGAAGATGAAGATAAGCCGCACGATAATGACGCGGCCGAACTTGTCGGTCTTTCTAAATCGCAAGTGAATGAATATTAATTATGGAATATTGTAAGTTCATTGACGGTTTACCTCGAATAGTCAAGATTTTAATCGCCATTTTTCTAAATGTTTTATTCTTGATTTATAGAATTATTGCAGATGCTTTATCTAATAAATCCGGTTTATTGCTCTGGGATATTCTTTTAGGGCTAGTAATTCCGGTGGTATTTTGGATAATGAATTTAATTAGTATCATTACGACTGATAAAGTATTCTCCTTCAGCGCCTGGTTTGGTGAGAATGGCGGCATCTCTACTTCAGATAAATAAACTAACAAGCCTTCTTTCAAAAGGGGCTTGTTTTTTTGTTTGTTCTTAGCCAAGAAAGAATGTATCCTATTGTATTTCCTATGAACGATTTAGATTTATTGTATGAACAAATAGAAAAAGCCAAAACGATAGGTATATTTGGCCATAACCTTCCCGATGGAGATTGTTATGGCTCTCAAATTGGCTTAAAAGAAGCCATATTGGGAAAGTTTAGTAATAAAAATGTATTTGCCTTAGGT
>DOQE01000068.1:19599-24028 GCA_003512585.1 Bacillota bacterium
TCAATTTTATAGTTTTATTTCTAAAATGGATAATGAAGTAGATATAAAGGAACCTTTAGACTTAGGGATTTTGGTTGACGTTTCTTGCTTAAAAAGAGTAGAAAGCAAATTAATAAATAATTGTAAGGGATATATTAAATTCGATCATCATTGCATCAATAAAAAAGGAGAGGAATTCCCTTATCCTTATTATGTTGACGAAAATAGGATTGCCTGTACCGAGATTATTTATGATTTTTTGATTAAATATGGTTTTCCTATCAATAAAAAATGCTGTTCGGCATTATATTTAGGCTTAGTCACCGATAGCGGTAGATTTGTTTATCATGGGACTAGTAAACATACTTTTGAAGTGGCTTCCTCTCTTATTAAAAAAGGCGCGGATCCGGTTAGAATTTTAGATATTTGCTATCATGAAAGCAAAGAAATGAAGGCATTTAAGGCCTATATGAAATCTAAAGCTAAATTGTCTGGGGACGTTACTTATTTAATTATTAATGAGCAAGAATATAAAAGTTTTGATTTGCCATATGAAGAGGCTTCTGAATTAGTCAATGCTATAGCCGGGGTTTACCCTTGCCATAGCTATGTTTATTTTATCGAAAGCCCGGACGGGTCTTACAGAGTGGAACTTAGGTCTAATAAACTATACCCGGTTATAAAAGTTGCCCAGCAAATGGGCGGTGGGGGACATCAATTTGCGGCAGGCATTACTTTAAGAAAGGATAATCTTAATTTTAAAGAAGTAGTATTAAGAATGAATAAACTTCAAGTGTATACTAAATAAAAGAGGAATTTTTATGTACGAATTAGAACTAAAAGCCGTCTTGAAAGCTGTAAAAGATGCCGAAAAGGTTATAAAGGAAATTTATGCAACAAATTTCGAAGTTGAGATTAAATCCGACAATTCTCCGGTGACTTTAGCGGATAAGAAATCCGATGAATTAATTAGAAAAGAATTAGGCAATGCCTTTCCTAATATTGGTTTCTTAACAGAAGAATCAACAGATACGAAAGAAAGATTAAGCCAAGAAGATATATGGATTGTCGATCCGGTAGATGGAACAAAGGAATTTGTTTCTAGAAACGGCGAATTTTGTACAAATGTTGCCCTTTGCCATAATCATGAAATTGTACTAGGCGTCATAAATGTTCCAATTTTAGAGGAAACTTTTTATGCAATAAAAGGGCAAGGAGCTTATAAATTGGATAAAGATGGCAATATTACTAGAATTCATGTTTCTAGAACTAACCCACCTTTAAAAGCAGTTAGATCCATTTCTTTTTTCAATGATAAGGAAGCAGCTTTTTACCATAAGAACAAAGCATTATTTGAAGGAGATATCAAACCTTTGGGTTCGGCTTTAAAATTTTGCCGTATCGCAGAAGGAAAAGCCGATTTCTTTTTACGCCTTTCTTCTGGGACTAAAGAATGGGACGTGGCGGCCGGAGATTTGATTTTAAGCGAAGCCGGCGGGGTCATGGTTGAACCTAATGGGCAAAAAATGAGGTATAACCGCATCGATGTTTATAATCGTAATGGCTATGTTTTAGCCAATAAAAAAGAAAATTTATTTTTGGATAAATTAAATTAAATATTTTTTTCTTTTTCTTTTAAATAATCTTGAAGCATGTCGGCAGGTATATCACTAGTTTTAACAGCGATGACCCCGGGCACTTCTTCCATAAGGATGATTTCAACTCCTGCCGAGATATCGCTATCGGCCATAGAACAGCCTTCACAAGCACCAACCATGCTTACATAGACTACTCCATCTCGGTATCCGACAAATTCGATATCGCCACCATCTCTTTGCAAAAAGGGACGAACTTTGTCTAATGTATTTTTAATCGCCTTAATTGTTTCTTCTTCGTTCATAAGCAGCATAATTCTAGTTATGTATAATTAAACATTCAACTGATTTGATTGTTGATTGGTTTCCTCTTTTTCTTTTTTCTTTTTTGGATTGGATTGCTTTAATTTTTTTCTTTTAAGCAAGTTTTATTAAAAATTACCTAAAAATCTTCTTTTTTCTTAGCCTAAGATTTTCTTTGAAGCTAAAAATGTAAGATAATCGTTTAACCGTGGTTAACGAAAATTAATTTTAATTATGGTTGGGAGAATCCCATTTTAAGAAAATTGGACGTTTGATTTTCTAGAAAGAAGAAAAATATGAAAAAAGAATTGCAAACATTTGAAAATTGGCCTTTTAAGGTTCCTTCCATTAATGTAGCCATTAAAAACATTAATAAGCTTACTTCTCAATTAGAAAATGCACCTTCTGCAAAGGTGGCGATTCAAATTGTAAAAAAGCATATGAAGTTAACTGATTTGCTTCAAAATGATTTTACCAATGTCTCGGTTCGTTATTCTATAGAAACAAATAATAAGATCTATCAAAAAGCCCAAGAAAAAATAGATGAGGGCTATCCTAAGATTCAAGCGGCCGAACTTTCTTTTGTCGACGCTTTGCTAGGTTGTAAATACCGTAAAGAAATGGAAAAGAAATTTGGTGCATTCTTCTTTAAAATTCTTGATTATTCCAAAAAATCATTTTCTAAAGAAGTAGTTGATGAAGCTATTTTAGAAAATAAATTATCGACTCAATATGCTAGTTTGATAGCAGGATGCAAAGTCCCTTTCGAAGGAAACTATTATAACCTTCCCCAAATGGGAAAATTCATGACCGATAAGGATAGAAAACTTAGAGAAAAAGCCTCCAAGGCTTATTATGGTTATTTAGAAACTAGAGTTGATGAAATTGAAGATATTTATGACAAGTTAGTCAAAGTAAGGGATTCCATGGCTAAAAAGATGGGATTTAATAATTATGTTGAACTAGCTTATGTGAAAATGAATAGATTTGATTACGATCAAGAAGATGTGGCTAGGTATAGAGAAGAAATAAGAAAATATGTTACTCCTATTGCTGGGCGTATCACGCGTATGCAATTTAAGAAAAACCGTATTTATAGACCCAAAGTATTTGATTTAGGCGTTTATTTTAAAGAAGGCAATCCATTGCCGAAGGGAAATACTTTAGAAAAGGTTGAAGCGGCAAGGAAGATGTATAATGCCTTATCGAAAGAGACTTCCTATTTCTTTTCCTATATGGTTGATCACCATGTAATGGATTTAGAAGCTAAGGAAGGAAAACAAAGCGGTGGTTACATGACTTATTTCCCTGTTTATAAGATTCCATTTATTTTTTCTAATTTTAATGGGACCAGTGGGGATGTTGATGTATTGACCCATGAATTTGGACATTCTTTCCAAGCTTATATGGCTAGGGACATTAAAATTCCAGAATATCGCAGCCCAACTATGGAAAGTTGCGAAATACATTCGATGTCAATGGAATTCTTTGCCGAGCCTTATATGGATCTTTTTTTCGATGAACCCGATAAGTATCGTTATATCCATTTAGCTGATTCGATTTGTTTCTTGCCTTATGGCGCTATCGTGGATGAATTTCAGGAATGGGTATACTTGAATCCTAATTGCCAAAAAGGCGATAGGGATAGAAAATGGCATGAGCTTGAAGAAAAATACACCCCTTATAAATTACGTTGCTTTAAAGGCTGCGATTATATGTATACAGGTCATCGTTGGCTAACCCAAGCCCATATCTTCCAAAATCCATTCTACTATATAGACTACACTTTAGCTCAAGTAATGGCTTTTGAATTCTTTATTTTAGATAATAAAGATCACCAAAAAGCTTGGAGTACTTATTTAAAACTTTGCAAACTTGGCGGTCGTTATCCTTTCCGCACCTTGGTTAAAAAATGCAAATTGAAAGACCCATTTAAAGAGGGAACGGTAAAGAAAGTAATTAATTCTGTATTTAATATATTGAAAAGTTATAACCTCTAAAAGAAAAGATAGGCTTAAAACCCTATCTTTTTAATTCTCTCTTAGTCAATTTCTCTCCCGCAAAAAACCCAAAAAGAAAGAACTATAAGAATAAAGAATAACCCTATCTAATCTATCTTTTTTGCCCCTTTTTTCTTTTCTTGTTATTAGATTGCCATTTTTAAAAGTAATTGTCACGAACTTTTTTTATTGAAAAAAACATAAAGAATATTCTTGTTTTTTGCCTAATTTTAAAATTGCAAAGTTTATCTTGGAAAAATATGAAAAAATGCCAAATAACCCTATTTAAATAACGGGAAAATAAATGAATTCTCTTAATTTATAATATTTTGCCTATTTAAGAAAAAAATCTATATGGTTTAGATTGTTTAATAACGATTGTTTTTAACGCTTGCCTTATGGACCTTTTTTTAATTTTATTGGTTCGAACTGCCGATTTAAGTAAAAAAAATTAGAATAGTATCTGCTACTATTCTAACCTATCATTTCAAATTTGGTGCCCGGGACCGGACTTGAACCGGTATGAGATCGCTCTCGAGGGATTTTAAGTCC
>DOQE01000083.1:0-501 GCA_003512585.1 Bacillota bacterium
CTTCAATGGCTACAGGGATTCCCCTATCCATGGCCGCCAAGGCAACTTCAACATGGCTATTCCAACTTGTTGCGACTATTAAACAATCTGGTTTTTTATCTAAGACATCCAAATAAGAAGTGGTTCCAAATGGTTCTTCAAATCCCTTGTCCTTGATGATTTTTTTGATTTTTGCAATCCTGTCCTCAAATTTGTCGCATATGCAGGTAATCAAGGCGTCATTATTTAAAATGTTTGGCAATAATCCATTCCCACGTTGACCTAGGCCTATTAAACCAACTTTGACTTTTTCTTTTGTTTCCATAATCATTTAAAATTGTTTATAAAGACAACATATTTTGGCGTCTTATTTAAATTTTTCTCCCATCAATAGTTTATATTTATTCTTTTTCTCATAAACTGATTTTTTTTGAATTGTTAAATTTAAATATTTAAAAGTTAAATAAGATAAGATTTTAGAAAGCGCTTCCACAACAATTAGATAACCAAAATGGTGTCTTG
>DOQE01000083.1:511-7707 GCA_003512585.1 Bacillota bacterium
TGTAAACGCATCTTCGTTGGTAAATGCGTAAACAAAATTCCTCTAATTTCTATTTTTAGAAGCAATAAAAAAGGAGAATTATATGAAGGTAACTCTATTATTGTTAACCTTATCCTCGTTGGGCCTGCTTTTTTCAGCTGGGTTAAAACTAAACGATAGCGATGTAAATGCGGAAGAAGCTAATTCTTCAATGCCTGCTAATTGGTCTTATCAATGCCTTGATGAAGAGGGAAATATTATTGATGAGCCAATGATGTTTGCTTCTGCTTATAACGATTCAAAACGTGGCAATTCTTTAAAAATGAGCAAAATGGTTTCTGCTTATACCCTTACTTGCTTTAGCGATTCTTTCATTGCTTCTAAAGACACTTCTTATAAATTAACATTCTTTTATAGATCAGATTGCCTTAACGATGATGAGAATCGCATAGTGGCTTCCGTTAAGGAAGCAAAAAGCGATGGCACTTTCTCCACTTCTGAAGTTGTTTCTGCTAAAGGAAGGCAAGATAATTGGAAACAATTTTCAGGGTATTACTCCACTTCAAGTGATTGCGAAAGCTTGACGGTTTCTTTTTCTTCCGTAGGGATGGGGTATTATTTTATAAATGGGGTTAGCCTTGTAGGAAAACCGGCGCCGACTACATTTTTTAATAATTATGGGATTGAAAACACAAAAGAAGATCAAGGTAGTTTTTCTCCCTTTTCTTCCTCTTATCTATCTGATGATGCTTATTCTGGGGAAAGGTCTTTAAAATTAAGCAATCAAGGTTTTAAGACTAATTTTAATGAACTGCCTGAAGGTGAATATGAATTAAGATTCAAATATAAACATGATTTCGAAGATGGCAGTAAGCTTTCCATTAGAATGGATTGCACCGTTGAAAGCCAAACTGGTGATAGTAGGTTATATTACGCTCCTGATGTTTCTGCTGATGGCACTGGTGGAAGCTGGGCTTCTTATTCTTTTAACTTTAAAAAAGTCAATATATCTGCCGGAAGTACTTTTTGCTCCATCAATTACATAAAAATATTTTCGTACGGTTCTTTCTTGATTGATGATTTGGAAATAGTTGGAAATGACGGTTTTAATTATATCGTTGGTGGCAGTTTTGAAGGATATGACGTATCTGGGTTATCTTTATCTGGAACTACTGGAATCGTTAAATGCGATGACGGTTCTTTCTCTTTTGCCGGGACTAAGGAAGGCTTGTTTGACAATTCCGACCCTTTATTGACTATCGATTGCTCAAAATTAAATTTAACCAATGGCAACTCTTATACTTTAAAATATCAATATACTGGTGGCTGGTATGGTACGGCTTTGGCCTATTATGGTAGCGATAAGATTTATACTGGTAGTCAAAACGATAATGGATGGAGCGATGTTTCTGTTTCTTTTACGGCTAGCGAAGGAAAAAATATCGGGATTAAATTTTGCGAATCCTCATCTAGATTTGCCTATATTAGGAACATTTCCATTGTCGATATAGATAACAATGAATATAACACTTCCTTTATTAAAGAATATTCATCCAGTGGTGAGGATGGCGTTGAGTCTTTCCCTTATGGAGGCTTTGCTTATGATTTTCCGATTAGCTCCGAGGATAGTTCTTCTTTAACTTCTAATGAAAATGAATCCTTTTCTAGGGAAAGTAAAGATAGCGGGGAAGAAGAATCTTCTAGTTGGAGCCAATCTTCCTATTTTGAATCTATTAGCAGCGAAGAAAGTAGTGAAAATATAGACACTCCAAATAATGGAAGTAGTGAATCCGATTCGACTTTAATTGGCGTCACAATAGGCTTGCTTGCTGTTTCTAGCATAGGTTTAGGTGTTGCTATATTTGCTTTAATAAGGAGCAAAAAACATGATTAATAAGTATTTTGCCCTTACATGTTTGTTTTCTATCCTGCTTCCCTTTTCTTTTAAAAGCACTTCTATTTTGGCTAACGGCTTAGACGAGAATGAGTCTTCTACAAAAGAAGAAAATAAATGTTCGATAAAGCTATATCAAGTCGAAAGTCCTTTTGATTTTCATACGGTTTTGCAAAAGAAATATATTGATGATGGCAACCTTTCTATTGCTAAATACGCTAAGGCTAATGCCGAAATCAGCCAACCAATGGGTTTAAAAATAGAATGGGATTTGTTTGATGCGGAAGAAAATAGCAAACCTTATTACACCTTGTCTTTATCTGAGAATGAAGATTTTTCAAATGCTTATACATATAAAACATACGATACGTTTTATTATGTTTATAACTTGAAATTGGCAACTAAATATTATTATTCGGTCAAAACTTCTTTAAATGGAGAAACAATAGAAAGCCCGACTAAGTATTTTGTTACCGCCAATACATTTATTAGAAACATAAAGCTTGATGGCGTCATTAATGTTAGGGATGTCGGCGGATGGAGAAACTCAAAAGGCAAATTCATGGTCAAGCAAGGCATGATCTACCGCTCTGGGCCCTTTAATGAGTCCTATCAAACTAGCATGAAGAAAAATATCACTTCTTCCGGGATTAGCGAAGCCACGAATAGATTGGGGATAAAAACAGAAATTGATTTAAGGACCGTTGATAATAATGAAGTCGGCGGGCTTAAAACGGCTAGCCCCCTTGGCTATAAAGTCAAATATGTCCAAGCTCCACTTGATTATAATTACCCAGAAAAAATATTTACTTATAAAAATAATGCCGAGTCTTTTATAAAAATATTTAAAACATTGGGCGATCCGAATAATTATCCTATTGATTTCCATTGCACGGCAGGAGCCGATAGGACTGGATGCGTTGCGTTTTTAATTAATGGATTGATGGGCGTTTCCGAAGCCGATTTGTATAGGGATTATCTATTTACTAATTTTGCTAACGTTTCTCATTTAAGACAAAGAAGTAGCATTGCAAATGCATATGTTAAGACTATAAAAAATAATCCCGGTATAACATTGCAAGATAAAATCGTTTATACGCTTACCTCGATTGGAGTTGATATAAACGATTTGAATAGACTTTATTTCCTTATGCAAGAAGGAGGGTATCGGTTATGATTTTCTCTTCATTATTATCCTTTTTTGCCTTGACTTCTTTATTTGCTACTAGTCTTTCTTTTTCTCCTGCTAAAAAGAGCATAAGCCAAGAAGTCGATGAGACAAAAGTAGGGGCCATCGCCTCTGAAAACGGTGCTTTTAGTTTTGAAAGTAGCGAAGGTTGGACCTTTAATGAAAACGATACATGGTCGATTGATAACCATGAGCAATATGACGGCAACCAATCTTTACATGTAGTCCGTTCTAATTATGATACCTATTTTAATGCCACGTCTCCTTCCTTTTTACTTGAACCTGGTACTAGATATAGATTTGGCTTTTATTACAAAAGCCAAAATTCATTCGGGACTTCTTTATCGTTAAACGTTACTACTTATGATTCCTCTTCTAAGGAGATTAGGACAGTAAGCGGCCCAACTACTAGGCTAAATGCCGATTCTATTTCGCCAACTTGGAGCGAATTCTTTTTGGAATTACAAACAAAAAACAATGCCGCGAGTGCAAAAGCAACCCTGATTATTAAAAATGGGGTTGCCGATGTTTATTTTGATAAAGTATTTTGCGTTAAGACTGGGGACGATGTTTATGATGAAACTTTTTCATTCCCTAAAGCCGATTCAACTTTTCAAAATTGGAATTTAGAAAATGCAAAGGCCGATAATGATGGCTTGCTAATTGAAGAAAACGGCAAAGCCACAACGGTTTGGAATAGAATGCTTAGTGGATGTGGCTATTCTTTTACTTTTGATGCTAGATCTGATGTCGAAAGTCATGGAAATGTTCGTTTTGAAATTTTCGATAGCGGGAACAATTCCGTTCAAACTATAGAAAAAGGTTTTGATGTCAACAATGATCTAGAACAAAAAGAAGTTGAAATTACCATAAAACGCGGTGTGAAAGCTTATATAAGTTTTAGTTCTAATGCGAAATTGTTTCTAGATAACATACATGGGGTCAAAACATATACCCCCAATGATGAATCGGGCTGGCAAGGTCAATGGGTTACCTATCCTGATGGCGATATTACTGCTGATGCGGCTTATCAAAATAGATGGTATAGGCATAGCTTTGAATTGAGCGAAAAAGTTGTTTCGGCTTCTTTGCAAGCCACTGCCGATGACGTTAGATTCCCTTATTTGAATGGCCATAGCTTTGGCAGGGGTGGTGTCTGGTCTTCTCCTAACATTGTCGATGTCACCGATTATCTAGTGGTAGGTAAAAATGTTTTTGCCTGCAGAGTATACAATGGCACGTATTATTCCGGACTTCTTTTTGAAATCACTATAATTACCGAATCAGGCAAGGTATTATCTATATTTTCTAGCAATTCTACCTTAACTGCCAAAGACATTGATTCAAATTCTCAATATATCACCAATGAAGATTTATCTTGGACCGAAATTGATTACGATGATTCTTCTTGGCGTCAATGCTATGTAGTTGGACCCGTTGGTTCCATGCCTTGGGGATCCATTCCTTTTGTCTCTTTAGCGTCTACCGTTCCTGAATTCGAAGTACTTTCAGCTTCCTTCCCAAAAGAAGTTAAATTAGGGGATACGATGTCTCTTTCCATTACTTGGAAGATTAAAGAAAAAATAGAAAAACCTTTTTCTATGACCGTTTCTTTCTGGGGCAAATATTCTTCCGATAACGATGAAACTAGCCCAATTAAGTCGACTCTTCGCCAAGTAAGTGGCGAAGAAATGAACAATTGGGAAGTAAATACCCCAATTAGTATTGATTACGAGCTTGATATTCCTGATTATATGGATGAAGGTTCATACATGCTTCAATTCGATGAAGATCAAATGAAGCTTATAAATAATGTTGATTTTACCAACAACAAGCTTCGTGGCTATTACACCAAATTTGCCCCAACTGAAATTAAATTAGAAAAAAGTGAAATAATTCGCGAAAAGGACATCACTAAATTAAAAATCGGCGAAGAAGAATATGCCCCATATTTATTTATGCAAAGCGATGGACTTAAATACTTTAAGCCTTCCTATGCCACTAAAATGTATGAATCGGGAGTAAAGCTACTTTCTGTTGGCAATAACAAAGTTGTCGATACCATTACTGGCGAATCGACTTGGACAAATGATGACGAATACAATTTCGAGCCCTTCGATAACACGATTTATACGACTTTATCTGGTGCTCCTAAGGCTAAAATATTGGTCATGATTAGTTGCGACCCGCCTTCTTGGTGGTTAAATAAATATCCAGAAGAAAGGGCTTTAAGCCAAAATGGTGGAACGGATTCGATTTCTTATGCTTCCAAACGTTGGGTAAAAGATGTTTGTAAATATATTAGAGCGGTCCTTGAACATATGAAATCGATGCCTTATGCCGCCCATATATTTGCCGTTAAATTCGCCCAAGGGGCTACCTATGAATGGCAAGAATATGGAATGGAAATAGGCAATTGTTCTGATTTTTCTACCGTTGCCCAAAATGGTTTTAGGGAATTCTTAAAAGAAAAATATAAAACCAATGATGCTTTGCAAACTGCCTGGGGTAATGGTTTAGTCACATTTGATAACGCGACCATTCCTGCCTTTGGGGAAAGAGAACCGCTAACCTATGGCTCTCTATTGGATGGAGTCAAGCAAAGAAGTGTCTTGGATTATCAAGACTTCAAAGCCAAAAATGTCACTGAATCCATTCTTGCGTTCTCTAATGTTGTTAAAGAAGTATCAAATGGAATGTGGTTAGCGGGAACTTATCAAGGCTATATAACTAACGCCCTTACTTATGAAGGAAGTGGCATTGGAAACAATCAATTTGCTAGATTATTGGAAAAAGATAGCAATTGCGATTTCTTTTGCGGACCTATTTCCTATATGACAAGGTTATCTGGCTATAGCAATTCTTATATGCAAGCCGTTACTAGCATAGTCAATGCCGGTAAGCTTTGCTTAACTGAGTTTGATGAAAGGACCGTCGCGGTCGATATGCCAGATCAATCTCCTGCAACGATGGATGAATGGGGAAAGACATATTGCCTTGAGGACACTCTTAATTTAATGATAAGAGATGCCGCGAATGTGCTTATTACCGGGGCTGGCTGCTGGATTTATGATATGACCGGTGGTTGGTATAACGATGATGAAATTTATAATTGCCTTTCTTTGATAATGAAGGAATATGAATATGCCTTGAAATATCAAGACAATACAAATAATCATGAAGTTGCCTTTATTATCGAAGATAAGATGCCATCTGATTATGCCTATAGTTTTGGTGGTTCCTATAGTGCTTTAGAAGTCAATTTAAGTAGACAAAAAGAAGACTTAGCCCATATTGGGGCTGGCTATGATACCTATTTAGCCAGTGATCTTAAGAAAGGCTTGCCTATTAAATATAAAGTATTCTTGATTGTCGGGAATAGGTTTGACAAAGAAACCATTGATGGCATCAACTCTATTTGCAAAAGGGATGGTACGGCCATAATTTGGTGCGGTACACCTGGAATATACGGACAAGATGGGTCCATGAGTGCGGAAAATGTCTCTTCTTTAATCGATATGGACGTTGATTTCGCTAGCGGTTCTGTCTATACCGCCGTCAGTATAGATTCAAATTCCATAGACCCTCTTGTTGATGGGGTAAAAGGCTATACATATGGTAAACCGGAAATAAAAGAAGTTAATCCGGTTGCCTATGTCAAGGATAGCAATGCCGTTTCTTTAGGTACAATTCGTGATACTTCTTATACAGGTTTGGCCTATAAGGAAGTAGAAACTAAAGACGGCGGGACCTATTTATCTATCTTTTCTTCCATTGGCCATGTCCCTCCTCAGCTAATTAGGAACATTATGAAAAGACAAGGATGCCATATATTCGATTCTTCTTTTTCCGATGTGGTTTTCTCTTCGAATGGCTACTTATGCATCGATTCTCCTTATGGGGGAGAAAGAACTATATCCTTGCCCCAAGCTTATGATGTCTACGATCCTATAAACAATGTTTTAATTGGACAAAATATTACTTCTTTTACGACTAATTTTGGGGCCAAGAAAACTTATTTATACCGCTTGATGCCTTCATTTAGCTATGGAAATGAACCGGTTAATCCAATTGATCCAACACCAACTCCAGATTCTAAACCCGAGGAAACTAGCAATTTATCTTTTGGCAAAA
>DOQE01000042.1 GCA_003512585.1 Bacillota bacterium
CGACTTTAAATATAAATGCGACAAAAGATGCCTTAAATTCATTGTTTTCTAGCGCTTCGGAAGAAACTACGTTAAAAAGTTCTTCGGTTTCTTTATATGCCTTATATACTTCTTCAGCCGAAGGGTATTTAAAAGTCGATAATGGGATCGAACAAATTGGTTCTTATTTTGAACAGGTTAATTCAACGATAACTTCTTCTGATACTTCTACTTCCATGTTAGCCTTAAAAGCCGCTTATGATGGAGCCTATAGATTATCTTCTGGAGATGAGGAAAGCAAAAAGAAAGCTGGTATAAATACTTCAACCGTTTTATATAATACGGCTATAAATGCCATGGAAGATGGCGTTAAAAAAGATTTTTTGAAGGCTTTGATGCCCGAATATGTCAATTTTTATGCCGAAAAAGGATATGGGAACGAAAATTATGATTATAAATGGGGACTATGCGAATCTATTGAACCTGCCTTTAAATCATTTTTAAGAATGAAGAATTCATTATCTAATATGGGCGGAAGCTCGCTTTCTTATGGGGATTTGGTTACCGCCGCTTTAGATATAAAACTAGATGAGCTTTATTCTTGCGTTAACGTTGCCAAAAATAATCTAGAAAGTGTTCTTGGTTTCAATTCTAAAGGAAGCTCGATTACGGATGGACTTACATTAGAAGAAGGGAAATTCGAAACTGCTTTGGAACTACTTCCAACTTTTGCCGGTTCTTCTTATAGATTGATGGCTAGAGAAATATCTACTTCTTTATTAGAAGCTTATTCAAAGGATAAAAGCACTTTTTTAGAAGAAAAAGAAAAGCATATAGGAGAAGTATTAAAACCTGCCGTTGTTTTAGAAGCTAAGAAAACCATAGAAAGTATGGCTTATTATGAATATTTGCCTTCTTTCCCTGTTGAATGGGTTACCAATGACTTAGGGTATCCAATTACTTATCATCCTACTGGCGAGCTCAATCCTGACGGGACAGAAGTCGTAGAAGAAGTTAAATTAATTGTTTATCGCCCAGATTTATTTGTAAAAGTAACTGGTGGTATGCCTTCTTCTTCTAACTTAGCCCAAAAGATGCATAAGGATATCTTAACCGGAGAGCCTTATAGCGAAGAAGAAATTAAGCAAGCTAAAAAGGAAGCTAGCGAAGCTTTAGATACCGCCTATACGAAATTGGATGCATTTTTGGATGATTTCATTTCTAATAAAGACCTTTATGTATCAGGCAATTCAATCGATGAAATTGCTATTGAAAATAGAGTTTTAAAAGAAGTGGTTATAGAGGCTAAAGCCTTGGTTTTAGAAGAATATAATAAGAAATTCAATACGGTTTATACCGATATTGAAGATATTCCTTCTTCCTCCTCTTATACTTCGGGGAAAGCAATGCTTAATTCAATTTATACATATGGGTCTGCTGGAATTGGCTCTTTTAGGGCTTTGAAAACCTTAGGCATACAAGATAGAGGATATAACGAGAATGATGCTTTGATTTTTGCAACAAGTGCTTCTTCTTTAGGGATTATCGATCAATTGCCTACTTCGGTAAGAGGATCTTTGAATGAAATGGGTCAAATGAATACCTATGGTATATTTGTTGGCGTTGTTTCTTTTGGCCTAGCTTGCGTTTTGCTTCCTCTGGTTTATACGATTGTACTTAGTTCTAATCTAGTCGCTTCTAAAGTCGAAAATGGGTCTTTAGCCTTTACTTTGACTACTCCAATTAGACGTACGACTTTTGTATTTACCGAAGCCGTGTATTTGATTTTGACTGAAATTTTCTTAGGTGTATGTTTGTTTTTGGGTGCTTTGGTGAGTAGAGAAATAGGCATCCAGGTTGGAGGCGGGGATTTAATTGAATCTTTATCAATCCACGACATATCTTTATATGCTTTTGGCTCTTGCTTGTTAATGGTTGGCATTTCTGGAATATGCTTCCTCTCTTCTTGCTTGTTTAATAAAAGTGGAAAAGCTATCGGGGTTGGCGGAGGATTGAACATTTCTTTCTTTATTGCCTCAATTCTAGGACTATTTGGAACAGAAGCAATACCAGGGACAGTTAGAATAGAGACTATGAATTATTTCAATTACGTTACTATTCTTTCTTTATATGATGGCATGGCCGTCATGGATGGGGATCCAATTTATTGGTTTAAAATGCTTGCCCTAGTAGGAATCGCCTTAATAACTTATGGATTTGGAATTTATTATTTCGATCATAAAGACTTGCCTTTATAAACAAAAATAAAAAAGCTAGCCATTATTAATTTAACGGCTAGCTTTTTTCTTTAGGATTGTTCATTTATTTGATTTTGAAAATTCGTATAAAGCTATAGAAGCTGCATTGTCTAAGTTTAAAGAATCTACCTTATTGCTTATTCTTATAAGAGTAGGAGTTCCTATGCTTAAGAAACTTTTATCTAACCCAGTGGCTTCGTTTCCTAAAATAATGCTATAGGGGGTATCTATTTCTATTTCATTTATTTGCTTTTTTGCTTGTAACATAAATGGATAAAAATAATGTTTGCTATATTTTTTCCTATATTCTTCAAAGCTAGAAAAAATTTGTAAATTTATTGAAAATATTGAACCCATGGATGCGCGAATTGTTTTTGGATCATAAGGATCGGCGCAAGGAGAAATTAAGGCAATGTTATCAATATTAAATGCTAAGGCTGAACGAAGAATCGTTCCTAAATTTCCCATGTTAGATGGATTTACTAATACAAGGTGATTTTTATTTTTATCTAAATCAGTAAATCTTTTTTTGAATTCCCCAATGGCTAAACAATTGTCTTTTTCTGAGAGATCTTTAAATATTTTTATATTGTTTTCTATTAGGGGTATGCTTTCTTGCTTTGCTTGTTTAACTATTTTTTTATATGTTTCATTTTTTTCAAATGAAGGGGATAGATAAATCCTTTTGATATCCTCTTTTCTATTTTCCAATAAATAAAAAAGCAAAGTAATGCCTAGGGCAAAGGAGTTTTCATCTTTTTTACTATATTTAACCATAATGATATTTAAAAACTTTTGAGCCAAATTGGGAAGAGAGACCCTACTTATTTATATGGATAAAAAGAATAACAATTTAAAAGTAGGACGTATCTCTTCTAAAGTTGAGAAAGGATTGTCTTTATCTTTATTTAGCGACAGCGGCATTTATTTAAACGAAGCTTTCTTAAATGAACTTGCTTCTAAAAGGCCGAAAACATATCCGGATGATATCGAAAAAATAATTTCTTTAATAAAAAAACCAGATTTTGTCTTTTCTTCAAAAAAAGAAAAAGAATTAATTTATGCAAAAACCTATATTAAAGATTCTTCCTGTTATTTTCTTTTGCTTACATTAAATAGAGTTGGCAAGCCTAAAAAGTGGTGCGCCTCCTCCCTTCGTTATTTAAAGCTTGAAGATTGCGGGTATATTATAAAAGAATATAAAAGCTTAAGACTTTAAATCTATCATTCTAGCTATTTAAAGTTCATAATTTGGCTATGAAAAAAATCATGCCCTATATTTTGTTCTTTCTAGAATTATTTATCAGCGGTCTTATTCTATATACATCGACTTTTTCTAATCAAAGTAATGTAACTAATGGAGGAAAAGTTGCTGCCTTTTTGAATAATGTTTTCTTTTATGGCGAACTAAACGATTTTGAGATAAAAAGTTTAGTAGGCTTCGGTGCGAAATTTATCGGTCACTTTCTTTTCTTTGCTTTGGATGGTTTTATTGCTTTGCTTCTTTGGAAATATAAAAAGAATGATAAAGCTACTTTATTGCTTCTTATTTACGCTTTGTTTCTTTCTGGTTTAGGAGAGATTATTCAGATATTTTCTTCTTTAAGGACTCCCTCATTTTTTGATGTCTTTACTGATTTTTCAGGTTTTTGTCTACCTTTGTTTTGCTATTTAATTAGTAAAAAAAGGCCTTTACTCATCTTTAGCAAATAGATGCTTATATTTTGCTGACAAAATATTATTTAGGAATAGAAAAAACAAGTTGTAGGAATAAAGGATTATTAAAGCTAAACATATATAGCCAGGGAAATAAGTTTTCTTTGGGTTTAGAAAATCATAAGGATAAATATCAGCCCCGTTATACAATTTTATATCTGGCCAAATATGAGTTCTTAATAATACAAAGATTAAGTAATATATGGGATAAATTAAGGAAAAGAAAGCATTATACCATCTGACAGTTCCTTTTTCGGCGAACAAAAGCCAGTCGAATAAAGATATCAAAAGCAAACATAAATGGAATAGTATCCCTATTTTTGTATACATGGATGGATGTTCATTTATTGTCAAGGCAAAATAGAGAATGCTTGAACTTGTTGCATACGTTAAACAAGGCAAGGCAAATTTCATATTCGCCCCTGCCGGTATCCCTATTATTCCATGTCTTAAATCTATCGCGTTTGCAATTATTTCTATGCCTAATGCAAATAAATAAAGAAAGCAAGACTGTATATCAAAATGAATTATGGCTTCTTGAACGGAGCCAATTTCATCCATATAAAAATATAAAGAAGTAATTAAAAGAATAAATCCTATGGAACGATATAGTAAGCTTACAATCCTATTTTTGATAATTAACATTTCTAAACTGCTTTCATTTCTTATTTGATATTATAATCTAGTTATGAAAATTTCACTCTCATTAATTGATGATCAATATCCTTTTAAGGGATTATCTAACAAAAGAGTCGTTGTTAGAGCCATTTTATTTAATGAACAAGGCGAAGTTTGCCTTCATCTAGTTTCTAGAGACGATCAATTTGGAAAACAAGAATATTTTGAAACGCCGGGAGGTGGAGTGGAAGAAAAAGAGACCCTTATTTCCGCTTTACATAGAGAGATTAAAGAAGAAGTTGGCTGCAAAATAAAAGTAGAAGAAGAATTGGGTGTGGTTAAGGATTCTTATAATTTAATAAATAGAGAAAACGAGAATCATTTCTTTTTGGCTAAAGTATTAAGCAAAGGAGAACCTACATTTAAATCAGAAGGAGACTTGCTTATTAAAGAAACGCGTTTTTATCCTATAGATATAGCCATTGCTTTAATGGGGAAGCAAGAAGATAAAGGCGTTTCTATTTTAGTAAAAAGAAGGGAATTACCTTTCTTAAGATTAGCCAAAACGAGGCTTAATAAATATTGCCCAAATATAAAAAAATATTGATAAGCATAGAGAAACTATGTATATTATCTAAGCCGTGGCGCGATTGGTGAAACGGTGAACACATCCGGCTGTGAACCGGACATGAACGGGTTCGACTCCCGTATCGCGCCCCAGTAAGATAGTGATTATGGTCAACTTCGGTTGGCTTTTTATTTTGCGTTCTATTTTTATCATATTTTTTATAACTTTTTTTAAGAAGGCATAGCGTAATGGTTTCCGCTTTAATATTACTAAGTTTCTTTAATTTGTATTAAAATCTTTTTTTGTAGGGATTTTCATGGATAATTCTAAAAAACTGACATTGCGTTGCATAAAAAAATATTTAGATATAGATAAAAACGAAATAGTAAAAGCCAAATTAGCCGTCAATAGCTTTGAAGTATTTAAAAATGGCAAATTAATTAACGTTCCTCTCGATAATGTATTAACACCATTAGAAGAAGGATCGACTAATGAAAATGATGTTGAATCATTCTTTTCTAATTTTGATGAAAGCAAGATAATAATTAAATCCAATTATGAGAAAGATAGAGAAACATTAAATTTCCATCTTTCTTTATTGACGTTAAAAAATGTAGTTGAACGTTCTTATGCAAAAGGAGATTTCTCTTTGCGTGATTGGGACTTATATTGCTATAATGCGGTTTATCTAGATAAGGATTTATATAGATTATATTTATTTGATGGATGCGATGAAAAGGATCCTTTTTTTACAAAAGAAGAGACGATAGTATTTTCCTTTATTGGCGATTTAATCAATTTAGACAAAAACGATTTAATCGCTATTTCTGATTTTATAATCGATTTAAACAACGCTTATAAGGAGCTAGGCTGCAATCCAAGTTTTAAACAATATAGTTATAACCAACTTGCACATATTTGTTCTTATTTTGAAATAAATAAAAATAAATTAGAAAACAACGAAGAAGCTTTGTATTTATATGATAAATGTTTAGAGGTATTAAATGATAAATATCATTCAATACGGGCCTTAAAAACTTTAGCTTATTCTCATTATTTTGGAACTTCCTATGAAGCAGCAGATTATAAAAAAGCAGAAGATAATTTGCTTCTGCTTTATGGAAACGGAGACCCTCAGGCGGCTTATTTTCTTGGCTGTTTATATTTAGAACATAACCCAAATGGTTCTTCGGATTTAGAACAAGCTTATCCTTTTCTATCTATAGCTTCTTCCTTTGGGATAATGGAGGCCAAATTGAAAGTAGGGGATTTATACTCCAATAAAGACTTTTCTAACTATTCAATAGACTTATCCGATGAAATGTATAATCACGTCTATTACTACATGTTAAAAGATTTTGTCGATGAAAAGTATGCTTTGCCTTTTGCTGATGCTGCCTATAGGATTTCCCTTACTTTTAGAAATGGTGATTTTCGCCATGTCGACATAGAAATGGAAACAGGTTTTCTTTTGTTTGCTAGATATGCGATTAAGAAAAAATTATTAGTTGCCAATAACCAAGATAATCTTTCTTTGTCTTATTTAATTGACTCTAGGTATAAGGAAATAAAAACGGAGGTAGACGCCAATAATGAATTGACTAGCGAAAATGATTTTTATTTTGGCTTTACTCAATTTTTTAAGCAATCTAACTCGGTTATGGTTAAAAATATTAAAAGAGATGGCGCTTATATTTCCTTTGATTTGGAATCTTTTTATGGAAACAAAACACTTTTATCTTTTTTAAAAGTAAAAAAAGCATGTTTTCTTAAATCGATTAGATACAAAATAAAAACTGATAAATCGACTTATTTTCCTAGTAGGAATTTTACTTTTTCTAATGCCGATGTGCATATAGAAAAAGATAATAATTATATTGTTTTCGTCGGTTTATCCATTAAATCTAGAAGCAGTATTTATCTTCCTTTTGTCTCTTTTTCCCCTATATTGAATGAAGATAATAGCAAATTGGTTACCTTAATTAGCGTTAGTAGTGATTTAGGCTTGGCAAACCCTTTAGTCAAAACGCTTGATTTTTTGTGCGTTGATGAAGAAATTAAACTTGGCGATTTGGTTTTGTTACCAAATAAAAACAAAGCCAAGGTTATTTCTATACTTAAATGCAAGGAAGACGATTTGGAATTGCCTAAAGAACTTTATGGAGTCGCAAAAAAGATATAGCTTCTTTTTTGTTTAATAAGAGATTTTAGACACAATAAAGTAAAGTGTTTAAAAATGTTTTTTACTATTTGCTGACATATATGTACAATTAACCGCGATGAAAAACAAAGAAACCTTACAAGAAAAGATTAACCATAGGAAATATCATAGGCCGAACAAATTTTTATATTCTCTTTTAAAAAATGTCGTTATAGATAGGATTCTTGCCCCGAAATATAACATCCATTATCAAATAAATGATGATATAAATAAAGAAAAAGGCCCTTGTTTTCTTATCTTTAACCATCAGTCAAGAATCGATTATGTTTGGGCAGTCCAAGCTACTTATCCAAGAAGATTGAATTTCGTGGTTGGATATAATGAATTTTTTAGATCCCATTTAAAATTTATTCTAAAAATAGCTAACGCCATTCCTAAGAAAAATTTTGTTATCGATCTTCCTTCAATGCGAGGCATTGATTCTATTATAAAGCAAGGAGGGACCATTGCTTTTTCTCCTGAAGGAATGTCATCCATTTCTGGGCATAACCAACCTGTTGTAGCTGGAACTGGAAAATTCTTTAAGCATTATGGCATCCCTATTTATCTATTAAAGACAGAGGGGGCATTTCTTACAAATACCAAGTCTTGTCTAGACGAAAGAAAAGGGCGAATCGATGCTCAATTGGTAAAACTATTTTCTAGTGAAGACTTAAAACAATTGGATGCGGACGAAATAGAAGCTAAAGTCAATAAAGCCCTGACTCATGATGATTATGTTTGGAATGAAAAAGAAAAAGTCCATTACGAAACTTTTAACCACATCTGCAAAGATATGGAATACATTTGCTATAAATGTCCTAGCTGTGGGACTGAATTTCAAATGAAAGGGGAAGGAGATAAGATTTATTGCAAAAAATGTGGCTGCGGGGCTAAAGTTGACGACACTTACGCCCTTTCTCCCTTAACTAAAGATTCCAAACTCCCAAAAAATATTTCCAATTGGTTTGATCTAGAAAGGAAAGATGTTTATAACGAAATAAAGATAAACCCCCATTATGAGTTCAAACAACAAGTTAAATTAGGAAAACTAGATCCTTATAAGCCTTTAAAGAATAAGAAGACAAGTCTAGTTTGCGGCGAAGGTGAATTCATCATTAATCATGAAGGCGTTAGTTATAACGGCACAAAAGATGGAGCTTCTTATTGCTTTAAACTAGATTATGATGAGATAAATACCTTTGGGATGCCTACTGATACTAGTTATCTTTCTTTATATTATGATGGCCAATATTTTGATATTATCCCTACTCATCCAACTAGCATAAAAATGCTTCTTCTAGTTGAAGAAATGCATAGGCTTCATGTTAATAGGTGGAAAGCCTTGCCAAATGAAAGCTGGATTTACGATTAATTCTTTTTTAACTCGTTTATTGCCTTGCTAATATTAGATAGATATCTTCCTTGATAAGATTCTATTCTGCCTTTGTCACATAAAGATGCCAAATTTGGATCAATTGGTAGATAATCAATGTTTTTTATATCATATTTTTGGCATAATTCTTCGATATTGCTTTTGCCAAAGGGATATATCTTTTCGCCACAGTGGGGGCATTGACAATACGATAAATTCGATACCAAACCAATAACAGGCACATTCATCATTTTGGCCATTCTTAGGGCTTTTTCTACGATTAAGGAAACTAAGTCTTGAGGTGAGGTAACTATAATGATTCCATCTACTGGGATGGATTGGAAAACCGTTAACGGGACATCTCCTGTTCCCGGTGGCATATCTATATATAGTTCATCAACTTCGCCATAATCGACATTAGAAAAGAATTGCTCTATTAAATTAGCAATTACCGGTCCTCTCCAAATTACGGGGTCGGCCTTATCTTCTGTTAATTCGTTTAAGGAAATTGTTTTTATACCTGTTTTTGAATAGACCGGGAAGATGGTATTTTCATTGCCCATGGCCATTTCGTTTATTCCAAAAATAGTAGGGATGGATGGACCCGTTATATCAGCGTCCATTAAAGCTACTTCCTTATTTTCTCTT
>DOQE01000082.1:0-1719 GCA_003512585.1 Bacillota bacterium
GCAATTGTTCATATTTAGGCAATGCCAAACTGTGGTAAGGCAATATTTCGACTCTTTTAATGTTACTAAATTGCTTTAAGAAATCGCTAGAAGATTTTAAAGTTTCTTCATTATCTGTGTAACCTGGAAGCAACACATATCTAATCCAAACAGGGAAGTTTTTTTCTTTTAAGTATTTATAACCTTCAAGGATGTTTTTATTATCTTTTCCTGTTATTTTTTTATGTAATGTTGGATCCAAGGCTTTTAAATCCAATAAAAATAATGAAGATAAGCTTAGCAATTCATCAAATTTCTTTAAATAAGTTGGTTCTAAAGAAAATGTTGCAATGGAAGTATCAATGACATAGCTAATGCTTTCTTTTTTTAGGATTTTTCCTAGTTCAATTAAGAAGTCAATGCTATTTAATGGCTCTCCCCCAGAAACAGTCACTCCGCCCTTATCGCCCCAATAACGCTTATATTTTATTAATTTTTGATAAGCTTCTTCAGGTGTGATTATCTTGCCGCAAGTGGCGCTTTGCATCTCTGGATTATGGCAATATAGGCAACGGAGAGGGCATCCACTTAAGAAGAGGATGCTCCTGACTCCTGGCCCATCGACAAGCCCAAAGCTTTCTAATTTATCAGAATAGGCAAAGATATTAGAGGTGTTCGTGGCAAGTTCTTGCGATGACATCTAATTGTTGCTCTTTCGTTAGATTGATAAATTTGACGGCATATCCAGAAACACGAATTGTAAAGTTGGCATATTCTGGTTTTTCTGGGTGATTCATGCAATCGATAAGTTTTTCCTTGCCAAATACATTGACGTTAAGGTGGTGGGCTCCCCCATTGAAGTAGCCATCTAGAACATTGACAAGGTTATTGATTCTTTCTTCATCGCTATGGCCTAAGCAATTAGTGTTGATTGTTTGGGTATTGGAAATGCCATCTAATGCATATTCATATGGCAATTTGCATAGCGAGTTCAAAGAAGCCAATAAACCGTTTTGTTCGGCTCCATAGCTTGGGTTAGCTCCTGGAGATAAAGGTTCTCCAGCTTTTCTTCCATCCGGGAGTGTGCCGGTAGCTTTTCCATAAACAACATTGGAAGTAATGGTAAGAATTGAAGTGGTTGGCTTGGAATTACGATATGTTTTTCTAGAAGCAATATAATCCATAAATGTCTTTAGCAAATGGACAGCAATGGAATCGGCTCTATCATCATCGTTACCATAACGAGGGAAATCACCTTCTATTTCAAAGTCAACGGCTATTCCTTTTTCGTTTCTAATTGGCTTGACTTTAGCATATTTGATGGCACTTAAGCTATCAACTACATGGCTAAACCCGGCAATCCCCGTTGCAAAACTTCTTTCTGGATGAGAATCAATTAAAGCCATTTCGGCGGCTTCATAATAATATTTATCATGCATGTAGTGGATGATATTCAAAGCTTCGACATAGACTTTGGCTAGCCATTTCATCATGTCTTTGTATTTAGCTAAGACATCGTTATATTCTAGATATTCTCCGGTGCATGGACGATAGTCTGGACCTACTTGTTCGCCGGTTTTTTCATCTACACCGCCATTGATGGCGTAAAGTAAGCACTTGGCAAGGTTGGCCCTGGCACCAAAGAATTGATATTCTTTACCGGTTTCAGTAGCGGAAACGCAGCAGCAAATCGAATAGTCATCTTTCCAAACCGGACGCATGACATCGTCGTTCTCGTAC
>DOQE01000082.1:1725-2523 GCA_003512585.1 Bacillota bacterium
ATTGATGAAGTCTTAATAGAAATATGAGCGGCATATTTCTTAAATCCAACTGGCAATTTAGAACTATATAAAACAGTTAAGTTTGGCTCTGGGCTTGGACCCATGTTTTCTAGTGTATGTAAGAAACGGAAGTCATTTTTGGTGACCATGGTTCTACCATCTAGACACATACCGCCGACTTCTAGGGTAGCCCAAACTGGATCGCCTGAGAATAAGGCGTTATAGCTTGGGATACGGGCGAATTTGACCATTCTGAATTTCAAGACGATTTGATCGACTAATTCTTGGGCTTGCTTTTCTGTTAAGATGCCTTTTTTAAGGTCACGTTCAATGTAAATATCTAAGAAAGTAGAAATACGTCCAACTGACATGGCGGCGCCATTTTGGGTTTTAATGGCAGCAAGGTAGCCAAAATATAGCCATTGGAAAGCTTCTTTAGCGTCTTTTGCTGGGTTAGAGATATCAAATCCATAACTTGCAGCCATAAGTTTCATTTCCTTAAGGGCCTTTATCTGCATGGATATTTCTTCTCTTTCCCTGACTATTTCTTCTGACATCTCCCCGTCAGCGGTCAAGGCAAAGTCTTCTTTTTTCTTTTCGATTAAATGATCGATACCATATAGGGCAATTCTTCTATAATCGCCAACGATTCTTCCTCTGCCGTAAGTATCTGGGAGTCCAGTTATTATTTTGTTATGACGGCAGTGGAGTATTTCAGGGGTATAGGCATCGAAAACCCCATCGTTATGGGTTTTATGGTAAGTAGTAAAAATCTTATGGAGTTCTTCATTAGGCGTG
>DOQE01000130.1:0-17306 GCA_003512585.1 Bacillota bacterium
GGCGGTCACTTCGACATGGCGGCGGCTACATTTATTAATACACCTGTCGCGTCAGTTGAAGGAAAGCTGCTTGACACGTTAGATTTATATTTATCTGAGGCAAAATCTGATTTTGGAGGAATAAAGCAATGAAAGTAATCTTATTAGCGGATGTTAAAAAATTAGGAAAAAAAGGAGAAACCATAGAAGTATCTGATGGTTACGGTTCTAATTATTTAATTCCAAGAGGGCTAGCTACGCCTTCTACTGTTTCTAGCCAAAAAGAATTGGCTAAAAACAATGCTTTGGAAGAAGCTAGGCAAATTCAATTAAAAAAGGAAGCCGAAGAACTAGCCAAAAGGCTTGAACACATAAATGTTGAATTCAAAGCCAAAGTTGGTTCCGATGGACGTATGTTTGGCTCCATTTCTCCGAAAGAAATAGAAGAAGGCATGGAGAAACAATGGGGTATAAAAATTGATAAAAGGAAATTTTTAGATAAATATCCTGCGAACGCTATCGGCTATACTAGATTAAAAATTGAATTATATAAAGGCAGCCAAGGAGTCGTAACCGGAGTTGTTAATGTTCATATTTCTGAGGAAAAATAATGCCAAAGACAATGCCTAAAGTTTATAAGCTTCCAAGCAATGTTGAAGCTGAACGCTCGGTTTTGGGCTCTATGCTTATCGCCCCTGATGCCGCTGATGTGGCATTAGGTAGTTTAAGTGAAGAGGATTTTTCTGACGCCGATTCTCGCAATAAGCTAGTTTTCCGCGCCATGGTAGAACTCCATAAAAACGGAAGGCCAATTGATGCCCAAACAGTTATTGATGAATTGATTGCCCTTAAATTAGATAATGCCGTAACGGCCAGTTATTTGTTTGACCTTGTTAGTTCAATAATTACCCCAGATAACATTGACCACTATATAAACATGGTTCATGAACAAGCAGTTTTAAGAGAATTGCTTTTAAAATTCAAAGACATACAGGAAGAATATGCAACAGGTGTTTCTGATATCGGCTCCTTTATTGCAAAAAGCAATGATTCTATTTCTGCGATTGCCTCTAAAAGAGTAGTTCAAGGCATGAAGTCCGCCAAAGAAGTGGCCGTAGAAGTTACGAATAAAATTTCAGAAGCTAGTAAGGCAGATCATCGTGGGATGACTGGGGTCGATACCGGTTATAAAAAATTAAATTCCTATACTCATGGTTGGCAAAAAGGGGACATGATAATTCTGGCGGCCCGTCCTTCCGTTGGAAAGACGGCTTTAGGGATGAATTTTGCTTTTAATGCAGCCTTGCACGATCACATTCCTGTTGGATTCTTTTCCTTAGAAATGCCGGCTGAAAAAGTCATGGAAAGACTTGTTGCTTGCCGTTCTTCCGTGCCTAATGAAAAAATACAAACCGGTTATTTAAATAATCAAGATAGAGTAAAAATATCCGCGGCAATTGAGGAAATTGCAAAACTAGAAATGTATTTCGATGATACTCCTAATGCCAAATTAGGCGATATCATTGCTAAAGCCACTAAATTAAAAAAAGCCCATCCAAATTTAGGGTTAATTGTTATCGATTACCTGGGATTAATTAAATATGCGGACAAGACTAATCCTAATGCTAGGCAACAAGAAGTATCTGATATTTCTAAGTCTATCAAGGCTTTGGCAAGAACTTTAAATATTCCAGTTATTTGCCTTGCTCAGCTTAACCGTGATGTCGACCAAAGTGATTCTAAAGTCCCGGTTCTTTCTAACCTTAGAGATTCAGGCTCAATTGAACAAGACGCCGATATAGTAATGTTAATGTATAGATCTGACTATTATGCTGATTTAGGTCAAAAAGCAAAAGGAAAGGGATGGGCAAAAAACAAAAAAGAAGATGCTCCTTCTAATGAAGAAAATAAGCCTACTACGCCTGCTCAAAACGAGAATTCTATGTCGGATGTAAAAGTTTTGGTTGCAAAAAATAGGAACGGATCAACTGGAACCGTAAATCTTCTATTCCAAAGAGCGTATTCTCGTTTTGACGATCCATCTCCTGAATATGAAGAAAAAATGGCCAGCATGGAGCGTGGCTCTTAATTAATAATGCTTTCTATTATATTTGTTGGTTCTGGCTCGAAAGGTAACGCTACATTAATAAAATCTAATGGTACGATAATCTTAATAGACGATGGTCTTCCTAAGTATAGAATTGTGGATGGCTTGAAACTATTTAATGCTTCCTTAGATGATATAAATGCCATTTTCATTACACATAATCATAGAGATCATATAAAAGGAGTTTCTTTGCTTCCAAAACAAATTCCTTTATATGCATCGAATAAAACGTTTGATGCTTCTACTGATTATATAAAATTAAAGCCATATAAGCCGTTAAAGATTGGATCTATTAATATAGTCCCTATTTCTTCTTCTCACGATGCGCCTAATCCTTTAAATTACATTATTTATGATGAAGATGAGTCCATGGGCTATATTACCGATACTGGTTTTCTATCAGAGAGAAATTTAGCTTTATTAAAAAACAAGACTTATTATTTGTTGGAATCTAACCATGATCTGACCATGGAATTAAATAGTAACCGTCCAAAAGTCCTTATAGATAGGGTTATAGGAGATAAGGGCCATTTATCTAATGTGGCTTCGGCTGGATATGCCTGTAAAATAATTGGCGATAAGACAAAAGGGATATATTTAGGCCACCTTAGCAAAGATTGCAATAATGAAGAAAAAGCAATTTCTTCTTATAAAAATATTTTCAAAAAGAAAAATGTCGATTTTAGTAAATATGAAATATTGGTCACAAAACAAGATAGCATGGTTTTAGGAGGTTCCTGGTGAAAATAAATATTTATTGCATAGGAAAATTAAAAGAATCATATTGGGTTAACGCCTGCAATGAATATATAAAAAGAATTAACCCGTATGCTCATATTGAAGTAATTGAGATAAGCGATTTGCCCATTAAAGATAACGCTTCTAAAAAAGAAGAAGAGGAAATTAAAAATAAAGAAGGAAAGAAGGTTCTTGCAAAATTAAATCCGTCTTCCTATTTAGTGGCACTGGATTTAAATGCAAAGCAATACGATTCAATCGAATTTGCGTTTCATTTAGATAAAATGTTTGTTTCATCTAAATCTACTATCAACTTTGTAATAGGCGGTTCTCTTGGACTTAGTGAAGAAATAAAACATAGGGCTAACGAGTCCATTTGCTTTGGCAAAGCAACTTATCCTCATCAACTTGTTAGAATAATTTTGTTAGAGCAATTATATAGAAGCTTTCGAATATTAAATCACGAGCCTTATCACAAATAGAATAGAAAAAGGCCAGCTTTTATTTGCTGACCTTTTGCTTATATTTTCATGGCTACTTCATAAGCACGCCAAATGACAGTTCTTAAGTTTCCAACCGTTAGACAATCGCCTACTAAGTGAACGTTTTTTCCTTTTTTGACTAAGGGGGTCGGGGTATAGCCAACTGACATAATAACGGAATCGACTGGAATTTTTTCTGGTCTAGAGCCTAACTTTTCAATAGTAATTTCTTTATCGTCAATGGAAGTTAACTTTGTTTCTAAGTGGACTGGGACTTTAGCAAGGGCAAAGTATTCCCTTAGATAAGAAGAATTAGCCAAGCATACTCCCTTTTGGGCAATTAGATCATTTTTCATTTCGATGATTATTGGTTTTTTGCCTTCTAAGGACAATTCATAGGCGATTTCGCATCCAGTCAAGCCTCCACCGATTACGGCCACGGTATTGCCGACTTTTGCTCCGTTTAAATAATCAATGGCATCAATGGCTTTTTCTTCGCCTTCAATTTTAAAATGCCTTGCTTTAGAACCTGTGGCAATAACATAAGCATCGGCTTTTATGGATGAAATGTCTTTAATTTCATTATTTAAATGAACTTCTATGCCCATGTTCTTTATTGTGAGTTCATACCAGGCTTCTAATCCTCTTAATTTTCCTTTAAAGGAAGCTTTAGAAGCTGGAATGAAAGTGCCGCCTAGATGGTCATTTTTTTCATAAATTATTGGAGTATGTCCACGTAATTTCAATACACGTGCCGTCTCCATTCCGCCGATTCCCCCTCCAATAATGGCAACTGTTTTTGGCTTTTTGGTTGGGACAATATGGTGGATTTTCGTTTGCATTGTTTCAGCGTTTATTGCACATCTAGCCATATGCAAGGCATCGCTTAAATCTTGATCGTTTGCAACTCCTTTATAATGGGCCATATTAAAGCAACCATTGTGGCAGCAAATACATGGACGGATCTCATTTTCTTTGCCATCCATCATTTTGCTAACCCATTCTTCGTCGGCCAAGAATTGTCTTGCGACACCCATGGCATCGATTTTGCCTTCCCTTATTTCTTTAGCGGCTACTCTAGGATCCATTCTACCTGCAACTACAATTGGGACGTTTACGAATGGCTTTAGCTTTTCCGCCTCTTTTAAATTGCAATTTTCTTCCATATATATTGGGGGATGTGCCCAATACCAAGCATCATAGGTTCCATTGTCGCAATTTAACATGTCATAGCCTGCTTCGGTTAGCATTTTGGCGGCAATTTTGCTTTCTTCAAAATCACGGCCCGCTTCTTTATATTCTTCTCCTGGCAAAGCGCCTCTATTGAAACCTTTTGTTTTGGAAACAACAGAATACCTTAAAGAGACCGGGTAATCTTTTCCGCATTCCTTTTTAATTGCCTTTACTATTTCAATTGGGAAGCGGTATCTATTTTCTAAAGAACCCCCGTATTCGTCTTTTCTTCTATTTACATATTTTAATGTAAATTGATCAAGCAAATATCCTTCGTGAACGGCGTGAACTTCAATGCCATCAACTCCAGCCTCTTTGCATAATTTTGAAATGCGAGCAAAGGCATCTATCATTTTATGGATTTCTTTTATTGTTAAGGCTCTGCTAGGGCAATCCTCTGACCATCTATTTGGACTTGGTGAGGCTGAAGCGCATATTTTGTCTATATCTAAGAATGGTTTGCATAATAGCTTTAAACCTTTATTGTTATGGACTGTTACCATTAGTTTATTAACGGCCATGGAGCGTCCAAACCCAGCGGTCAGTTGGACAAACATTTTTGACCCATAGGAGTGGATTTCATCCATAAATTTCTTTAGTTTTTTATACATTCCTTTATTGGAATAAAGCCATTGGCCGCCCATTGGATTTTGGATTGGGGCAATACCTGGTAATATCAATCCGACGTTATTTTTTGCTTTTCCTAATAAAAAATTAGCAGCTTCTTCATCAAAATGAGGGCGTTCCATCCAACCAAAAATTGAGGTGCCTCCCATTGATGTCATGACTATGCGGTTTTTAATTTCGCAGTTGCCAATTTTCCATGGCGTAAATAATGGTTCTAATTCTTTATCCATAAAGTAGAATCTCCTTGAATTAAGACAAATTTTAGCATGTCTTATTTATAAAGTTTAGTTTTAAACTTTTCTTCGTATCAGGGTGGTTTAACGCTAAGATGAATTTAAAAATATGATTTGATTTTAATTAGTCTAATAGGCCAAAGTGTTTCATTCCTTTTGCCCAACCGTCTTTATCTATGTCCTCTGTTACAAAATCGGCGACCGCTTTTGCTTCACTATTTCCATTTCCCATGGCAATGGAGGTTCCGGCAAATAAAAGCATTTCAATATCATTAGCCCCATCTCCTATTGTCAAGGCGTTTTCTTGCTCGTATCCGTAATATTCCAAAACCGATAAAATACCTTTGGCTTTGTCAGAATCCTTTAACATAATGTCAACTGCATATTCGTCCCATCTGGCAGATTTGCAATCTTCTAGATGAGGGAGTATTAATGATTCTTCAAATTCATCACAAAAAGCAATCATCTGGTAAACAGTTCTATCGTAATGATCGGGGAAGGACCGAGGCTGAGGGAATCTAGTCCCATATTTTTCATGGGCCGAAATTACTCTTTCGTCTATCATGTTAATATGGCCTTCGTTTTCTTCAATTAGAGTTAAACCGAATTTAAGCTTTTTGGCAAAAAGAATCATCTTGTCAACAACAGTGGCGGGTATTGGGTAGCGATAAATTATATTGCCTCCGATGATGGCGTTAGATCCATTCATTGTTATTAACCCATCCGGGTGGAACAAATTCAAAATTCCTGTTTTTCTAATTAGATAATAATTTCTTCCAGAACAGAGAAAAACTTTTATACCTTTGCTTTGCATTTTTTTAATTGCATCTATAGCAGAAGGAGGAACCATATTTGTTTTATGGGAAAAAAGAGTACCGTCAATATCTGTGAAAACTATTTTAATTTTTTCTTTTTTATCCAAAACGGGCATTTATATTTCCTCTTGTTTTCTTATTTTACTATTTAAAAGAAAGAAGAATAAATAAGTATATTTAATTTTGGATATGTAACCGCTTTGCAAAGTTTAGCAAAGAAATACCGGCCTATAATATATTGTTTCCGTAAGGATTGATTTTGCTGCTATAAATATATTTTTTAAATCCATTAAATAATGTAACTTGCTTTTTTTAATTCCTTTTGGTTTTCTATAAATAGAAAGGCAGGGTAAAAACCATGCAAAAAATAAAAGTCGTTCAATATGGATGTGGCAAAATGAGCAAGTACATCCTTCGCTACCTTGTTGATAAAGGCGCACAAATTGTCGGCGCCATTGATGTAAATCCAAAAATCGTTGGTATGGACGTAGGCGATTATGCTGAACTTGGCTATAAATTGGGAGTAAAGATATCTAACAATGCTGATGAAGTATTAGATTCTTGTGATCCAGATATTGCAGTCGTGACTTTATTTTCTACTGTTTCCGATTGTTTTCCTCATTTTATGAGATGCCTTGAAAGAGGCATAAATGTCATTACGACTTGTGAAGAAATGACAGATTGTTGGAATACCGATCCCGTGCACGCTAACATTTTGGATAAGACGGCAAAAGATAATAACGCAACCATTGTTGGCAGTGGCATGGAAGATGTTTTCTGGGTAAATATGGTGGCTCTAGTTGCTGGAGGTTGCCACAAAATAACTAAAATCGAAGGCGCAGTTTCTTATAATGTCGATGAATACGGATTAGCTTTAGCTAAGGCGCATGGAGTTGGGCTAACCGCAGATGAATTTGAAAAAACATTGGCCCATCCAAAAGAAATAGTCCCTTCTTATGTTTGGAATAGCAATGACGCTTTAGCTAGCGCTTTAGGACTTTCCATTAAGTCAACGACTCAAAAAGCCGTTCCTTATTTTGAAGATAAAGATGTCTACTCTTCAACTATGGGCAGAACCCTTAAAAAAGGAGAATGTATAGGCATGGCTGCAGTAGTAACAACTGAAACACATCAGGGGATTACTTTGGAAACACGCTGCATTGGGAAAGTTTATGGACCAGATGACGGTGATATGTGCGATTGGAAGATAAGCGGCGAGCCAAATACAGAATTCCATGTTGTAAAGCCTGCCACTGTTGAACATACCTGTGCAACTATTGTTAATAGGATCCCTGATGTCATTTCTGATCAACCAGGTTTGGTTACCTTGGATGAACTTCCTTGCAATGGATATCTGGTTTATCCAATGGAAAATTATTTGTATTAATTTAACTTAGGAAAAAAGGAGGGCTTGTCCCTCTTTTTTTGTTACTTCAAAGTGAGTGAAGTAAAGTGTGAAGTAAGTGTGAAGTAATACTTCATTCTTACTTCATTCTTAGATATAATCAAGATAAGGATGGTGCAACTTATGCTTATTGATGAGCTTATTCCAAACGTTAATTTAGAAGACTACAAAACTGAATTTAAAGGAATAATTAAAGAAGGAAAAGGAGAAGGTTCGGAAAGATTAGAAATTGGTTGGCTAAAGCAATTGGCTTCCTTTGCTAATACGTTTGGCGGAGTCATGTATATTGGTGTTGATAACAAAACACATACTGTTTTAGCTTTGCCCCATGAAGAGGCTGACAAGACTTCTCTAATGGTTCAAAGGCAAATAGAGGAACACATAGAACCTCCTTTAAACTACTTTATTGAGAAAATAATTGTTCCGAATACTAGTCCCACCCGATATGTAATCGCAGTGCATGTTGAAAAAAGTAAATATCCACCAGTTTCATTACGTTTCAACGGAATTGGCGTTATTTATGTCAGACATTTTGGCAAAACCAGCGTTGCAAGCGGTGAAGAAATTAGAAACTTAATAATGAATAGCGATTCCGCGTCATTTGATTTGCTCGAAACAGATAAAAAATATCATAAAGATGACTTCAAATTTCTTAATGATTTTTATAAGAAAAATAATGATGGGAAGGATTTAAAAGAAAAGGATTTAATAAACATTGGCTTCATTGACTCCTTCGGCCGTTTAAGAAGAGGGGCTCTTTTATTTAAAGATGATTGTGATGATGGTAGAACCTTAGTCGAATGTTCACAATTTTTAGGAGTAAGTAAAGGCGAGAACACTTTTTACGCAAGCAAAACCATCAAAGGCAACTTGCTTTATGAATTAGAAGAAATGGTTAATTTTGTTACATCTCATAGCGCTGATGGATTTGTGAAAACTAATGATAGTAAGGAAAAATATGTTGCATTTCCTCGCCGTTCCCTAATTGAAGGAATAGCTAATGCTTTGGGTCATAGAAACTATTTTATCCAAGGAGGACAAATTGAAATCAACATTTATAAAGATAGATTAGAAATAATATCGCCTGGTTCTTTAATAGGATCAAAATGGCTTAATAAGGAGACTAATTTAGCTAAAATTCCACCTTTAAGAAGAAATGAATTGATTTGTTCTGTATTTTCTTTATGCAAAATGATGGATCATAAAGAATCTGGCTTTGATAAAATCGAAGAAGAATATAAACCATATGGCGAAAAGTTTTCTCCCTTTGCTTCTTCTAACGACTCCTTCTTTTCTTTGACGTTGCCTGATTTGACTCATGTTAATGGATTAGTTAGCAAAGCAACCAATCCTCCTGTTCATACATTAGAACTATTGGACTGCAAAAACGCTTTGAAAATTTTATCTTTTTGTTACAACGAAAATAAAACAGCTTCTGATATAGCCAATTATTTAAAAATAAAGCCATCTAGTTACTTTAGAAAAGAAATGCTTTTGCCACTAGTGGAAAAAGGATATTTGTTAACTATTAGGGGCGAGTATCCAGCTACTTATAGAGCAAATTCTAGTAAAGTCATTCCTGATTAAGCGTTTACTTCAAAGTGAGTGAAGTAAAGTGTGAAGTAAGTGTGAAGTAATACTTCATTCTTACTTCATTCTTATTTATTTTTTTAAATTTTGCTTTTTTAAATAACTAATTCTTTTATAAAAAGACATACAATATAAAATATCAATGCATGGAATATATTGAATTCGATAAATATGAAAAAGTGGTAGACCCACTTAATAGGCTTGTTCATTGTTATAAAAATGAAGATGGTGATATTTTTTATGTTGAGCCTGGTTTTTATGATGGTTTAATTGGATTTAAAGAAAAAAGAAATGAAAACTTTGCCCAAATAATGAAAGAAATAGATTTAGTTATAAAAAAGAACCATAAGGTTATTTTTACGGCAGATTTTGAAAATCCATGGATTACTAGAGAAGGCTTCATTTATAGAGAAATCTTTGATATAACGGATCCTTTATGTATTTTTGTGGAAGACAAGTCGCGTGGTTCTGATTATGGTGATTAGGATTTTTTAGATATGCTTTTTTTGAAAGGAAAAATATTATGAATTATTATCTAGCGGTTGATGTTGGGGCGACAAGCGGGCGTCATATATTAGGCCATTATGAAAATGGCAAATTGGAAATAGAAGAAATTTATAGGTTCGAAACTCCTTTGGTTCAAGAAGGAAACGGGCATGCTCATTGGGATGTTGATAAACTTTTCTTCTATGTAAAAGAAGGAATGAAAAAAGCTAAGGATCTTGGAAAAGTTCCCTGCAGGATGGGCATTGATACTTTCGGTGTCGATTATGCTTTGCTTGATAAAAACGATGAAAGAATTGGGAATGTTATTTCTTATCGAGATATTAGAACAAAAAAAGCAAAAGAAGAGTATCTGACTCCAAAAAAAGAGTTTGAACTAACTGGCATTCAACCGAATGAATTCAATACTTGTTATCAACTTTATTGCGATTATAAGGATGGCAAATTAGCCAAGGCTAAGACTATTATTCTTCTTCCTTCTTATCTTTGTTATTTACTTACTGGAGTCAAGCAAAACGAATTATCTATTCTTTCAACCGGGGCTATTTTGGCTCCGGGTGGAAAGTCTTATTCAAAGGAAATCCTCTCTTCTTTGAATTTAAAAGAAGAACAGTTTCCTCCTATTGTTAAAGCCGGCACTTGCCTAGGAAAATTATTGCCTGAAATTGAAAAGGAAGTGGGTTATCAAGTTGATGTTTATGCTACTTTAGAGCATGATACGGCTGCGGCTTTCTTTGGTTCTGAAGGGAAAAAAGGCGAAGTCCTTCTTTCTAGCGGTACATGGAGTCTATTGGGGACGATTCTAGATGAACCAATTTCTAATAAAACGGCTTACGAAGCTTGTTTTACAAATGAACTTTCTTTCCCTAATCAAGTAAGGTTTTTAAAAAATATCATAGGCATGTGGATTATTAATAATCTTGTAACTGAACTAAAACTAAATTCGGTTTTGGATGCAGTTAGATTAGCTAGTCTAGAAAGTTCAAAACAATATGTATATACGTTCGATGCCTCTTCTTCGGCTTTGTTAAATCCGCCTTCGATGAAAAATGCTATTTTGTCTTTATTAGAAAAAAGTAAATACCCACTTCCAAAAGATGATGGTGAATTGTTCTATTGTGCTTATCATTCATTAGCTAAGGCCTATGCTCTTGCTATAGAAGGATTAGAAAAAATAACTAATAAAAAGGTTTCTTCAATTCGTGTTTTTGGCGGGGGAGTCAAAGCTGAAATATTGAATAAATTAACAGAAGAAGTTTCCTCTTTAAAAGTTATTAGGGGACCAAGTGAGGCTACGGCTATAGGAAACTTACTGGCTATATCTAAGTAGGCTTATAGAGTTGACCGCTCTTGGTCGACTCTTTTTTTATATATTAATAAATATGCTAAATATCCTATTCCTATTAAAAACATTATTATTGACCAAAATTGGCTTGGGGATAGTCCTTTGACAAATTCTCCTCTATGATCGCCTCTATAAAACTCAATCATAAATCTCCAAATAGAATAGGAAAATAGATACACGGGTAAACTAAACTTTCCATTTTTTGTTAAGGAGAGTAGCAAAAGGGAAACGCCTAATATTATTAGGAATAAGGCTTCCATTAGATTTGTGGGAATAACTTTTCCTATACCGTTTGGAAATGTTATTCCTATCCATGAAGTTGTCGCCTTCCCATAACAGCAACCTGCTAAAAAACAACCAATTCGGCCAAAGCCTTGGGCTATGGCTATACAAGAAGGAACAAAAACAAAAATATCTTTTTCTAAACAAGGCCCAAATTTCTTTTTTATAAATAAAAAATAGCCTAATAAAAAAGAAAGAATTCCAAAAACTAACCCCCCATAAAAAGTCATGGCCCAGCTCCATTTATATGTTGATGGATTTTCTATAAAGTCATATAAATTTTGGAACAGTACTGCTCCTATAAATCCTATGAAAGCAGAGATAAGGCCGTTTATTTCTATAATTGATATCAATATTCTATTTAATTTCTTTTTCTTTCTATATATTTCTATAAACACCAAGGCAAAGATCAATCCTAATATAACCAGTAATGAGTAGGAGTCAAATATGCCAATTTTTGGATACATAGTCTTTATAATTCCATTAATAAAGTTTTTCTACTTTATTTATATAATATTTCTCTTAGTTTGTTATTAACTTTACCTTGCCCATAATTTTCTTGTTGAGTAAAAAAGACAAAGACGGATTTCCTATTTAGATTCAATATTAAATCGCAGCCAAGCCAGCCATTCCAACCAAAATCATTAACGAATGAATAAGGTTTTTCCTCATCTATTGTTTTTCTTATTTGAACTAAATTTTTATAGACTAGATGTTCATCAGCCATCCAGTCTATTTGTTTATTTATTTCGTTTTCTTTGACTTCGCTTAATTCTTTTAAAGATTTTAGGTTTATTATTTCTCCTTTTAATAAACTAACTCCAAAGCAAGAAACGTCGTCTATTGTGGAGAATAAACCCGCTCCACCAGATTGAAAATTGTTATTTTCTCCTGTTCCATTTATTCCCAATATATAATTTGAAAAAGGAACTGTCTTGTTTTCTTTTTTTGTATAAGTGCTAGGTATTAAAAATCTTTTTTCTTTTGGTACGATAAAGAAAGTGTTTTTTAAACCTATTGGATCAAAAATATATTTTTTTAGAAAATCACCAAATTTCATCTTTGAAGTAATTTCTATAATGACGCCTAATAAATCGGCGCATATGGAATATTGTCTTTTTGTTCCAGGAACATAATCTAGTGGGTAGGTGGATATGTTTTGCCCAAATTCGATAGTAGTTTCCTTATAATTGCCTTTAACGATTTTTTCATATTCCTTGCCAACATATTTGCCTCCATAAGCAAATCCGCCCTGCATGTTTAACAATTGTCTAATTGTAGGTGAGGCAACATCGATTAATCTTTCGCTTATTTCAGCTTTGGCTTTAGCAAAATTTGGGAAAAATTTACTAATGGGGTCATCTATTTTGAATAAATTTAGTTCAAAGGCTTTATAGACGGCTACGGCAGTAAAGACTTTGCTGACACTATAAAGACGGCAGATTGCATTTCTAGTAAATGGAGTTTTCTTTTCTATGTTAGCAAAACCAGATTGCATGTAGAGAACTTCTTTTTCATTTTCTTTTAGCAAGGCTGAACAACCTGCTAGTTCTTGATTAGAGGTTACACTGTCTAAATAGTCTTGCGATTGTTTTATTTTAATAGATGTTATTTCCATAAATAGTATCCTTTGCTACCGCCTTTAATTATTTTAGAATATTTTCATGGTCCATAAATACGATTTTTGTACCGCTTTTATAATAATGGTTATCTATGTGGGGTTAATGGGTCTATCTTCCATTCCTCCATTAAATAATTTTGAATGTTCCATTTTAAGAATGTTTTTTAGGTCTTTTCTTTTACTTTATTTATATATTTTTGGCTTTTTAAGCAAGGAAAAGAAAAAGATTTTTTCTTTTAAGTATTTGCCTTTTTTTATTATATTGCCTTTTTCAAACTACTTTTCTTTGTTTTTTAGAAATAATGTTTCTTTTAGTTTTTCATTTGAATTATTTTTTTATTTAATCGATTGTTTGCTTATTTCTTTTATTGAGGAAGCTATTTTTAGAAGCATTATTTTAAGTGGGACACAGAATGAAAAAAAGACGTGGAAATATATCATTATCTCTTCGCTTTTATTTTCTTTTTCACATCTATTGAATGGCTTTAATTTGTCTACTTTAATTCAATTAATCTATACATTTGGCTTAGGGGTGATTCTCTCTTCTATTTATTATTATGGAGGCGGTTTCTTTTATTCTTTCTTGTTACATTTCATGTTCAATTTTTTCAATGGATATCTTTTCTCTTGCTTTAATGGAAGCAAAGATTGGCCGTCGTTTATAATTTGTAATGTTGTTATTGGGGCAATAATGACAATTTATTATTTCGTTTTAGTTTACTTAAGGCTAAAAAGTAAATCAAAGTCGTGATACTATTTCTTTCTCTTGATGAACTATACTTCATGGAAGCATTGTTTAAATGTTATTTTTATAAAAATAAGATTGCTATCGTTATAAAACAATTTGATAATTGTTAAGGCCGATTATTGCTTGTCTCATTTTTTGGTTAGTTAGACTAATTAATATCGTCTAATTACGAAAAATGACCATAAAATGATAATGTCTTATCAATTCGTGCAATACTAAATATGGCTTGATTTATAATTAAAAAGCGGAGGAAAAATATGTTTGACGAAGCAAAGAAAAAATTTGCTGAATACGGTGTTGATGTAGAAAAAGCATTGGAAGAAATCAAAGAATATTCAATTTCAGTTCATTGCTGGCAGGGTGACGATGTTTTAGGCTTTCAAAATAGCGGTGCCTTAACTGGTGGGATTCAAACTACCGGGAATTATCCTGGCAGGGCAAGGAATTTTAGCGAACTAAAGAATGATATTGATTTTGCCTTTTCTATGATGCCAGGCAAAAAAAGATTAAATTTACACGCCATTTATGCCGTCAATGATTGTTCTAAGACAATAGATAAATTAACAATAGAAGATTTTAAGCCATGGATGGATTGGTCAAAAAAGAAAAATGTAGCCTTGGATTTCAATCCAACATTTTTCTCAAATCCCATGGTTAAGGATGGCTTGACTTTATCTTCTCCAGATGAAGAAGTCCGTTCATTTTGGGTAAGGCATGGTAAGGCGTGCAGGGCCATCGCCAATGAGTTTGGCAAAGCTCAAGGGTCGCCTGCATTATGCGATGTTTGGATTCCTGACGGAATGAAGGATGTCCCATCCGATAGACTTGGTCCTAGAATGAGATTAAAGAAATCCTTAGACGAGATTTTCTCTGTTAAATATCCAAAAGAAAACATCATGGATGCAGTGGAAAGCAAAGTATTCGGAATTGGAGTTGAATCTTATACGGTTGGTTCAAGTGAGTTCTATCAAAACTATGCTGCTTTAAATGGCATTGCTTGCTTGCTTGATAATGGGCATTACCATCCAACTGAAAACGTTGCCGATAAGATACCTTCCCTTCTTTGCTTTTATGATAAGGTCGCTTTGCACCTTACTCGTCCAGTTCGTTGGGATTCTGACCATGTCATAATAAAAGATGACACTATGCAAGATCTATGTAATGAAATAGTTAGATGCGGTGGCAAAGATAGAGTTGTTATTGGATTAGATTATTTCGATGCTTCAATTAATAGGATTGCAGCTTGGGTAATTGGCGAAAGAAGCGTGCAAAAATGTTTATTGCAAGCTTTGTTGACTCCATGGAATACCTTAAAGTCAATGCAAGATAAAGGTGATTTTACTCATCTATTGGAATTAGAAGAAAGAGTAAAAGATTTGCCTTATTCTGAGATCTATGCTGAATATTTAAGAAGAGAAGGCATGGAAGAAAACATTATGGCGAAAGTCGACAAATACGAAAAAGAAGTTTTATCTAAAAGAGGTTAATTAAAATGAATCCAGTTGATACAGAATTTGTAAAACGTTTTGCTAGATTATGCGGTGATGGCTATAGAAAAGGTTGGCATGAACGCAATGGCGGCAATCTTTCTTATCGCATGAATGAAGAAGAAGTCGCTCAAGTAAAAGACCATTTGAGCAAGGATGGGAAATGGATTAAGATTGGTGCTTCCGTGCCAACTTTAGCCAATGAGCATTTCTTAGTAAAATGCACAGGCTGCTATATGATGAATATGGAACGCGATCCAGCGTCTAATTGCGGCATTATCGAAGTTGATGAAAAAGGTGAAAACTATCGCATTGAATGGGGAATGAATGGTGGTAATCATCCTACTTCCGAGCTTCCTAGCCATTTAATGAATCTAGCAGTTGTCAAAGCCAGGACAAATGGCAAATATAGGATAGTTTATCATTGCCATCCGGCCAACGTTATTGCTTTAACTTTCGTTTTACCGCTAGATAATAAAACTTGGAGCCATAAGCTTTGGGAAATGATGACTGAATGTCCAATTATTTTCCCAGCTGGAGTTGGCGTTGTTCCTTGGATGGTTCCTGGTGGGGAAGAAATTGCTCTTGCTACTTCTAAATTAATGGAAAAATTTGATATTGCCATTTGGGCACATCATGGCATCTTCGTAACAGGTGAAACATTCGATTCAACCTGGGGATTAATCGATACGGTTGATAAGAGTTGCGACATCTTGATTAAGGTGCTTTCAATGGGCGGCATAAAGCAAACGATTCCAGATTCTGGTTTCCGCGCTTTACAAGAGCCATATCATGTTCATATCAATCCCGAATATTTAGACTAAATAAATAAGACCAAGTCGATTAGCTCATGTTAAAAGACTTGGTCTTTTCTTATGGCCTTAATCCAACGAAAAACTTTCTTATAGCAAATCTCTTGTTAGTTTTTTAATAATTGTGTTGTAAAAGCTGCAACTGCAACAAAAAAGCCGAGCCTTTGCTCGACTTAAATTTATTTGCCGTTATATGGCCTTAATGACCTCATCGACATCCACATTATCCTTAAGCCAAATAAGAATATAAATGCGAATAAGGCGAATCTAGAAATCATAAAACCAATTGCTAAAGACAGAATCGCTGGAGATAGCGAAGCCCAGTAAGACATTTTTTGTGTTTCCCAGAATGTGTAAATTCTAAATGGGTTGCGTTTTCCTCTAGTCATTAAGAATATGACTAATCCAAACAAGAATTCTAGGCCGACATATACTCCTGCCATGATTCCTAAATATGTCCAGGATTGGGTGTTCTTTTGTGTTTCTGCGCAGTCATTAACAAAATTTGCCCAGTTTGATTTCAATTGGTTTGTATATTCCAAAGTATTCTTTTCGCTTGAGGGAGCTAAATCTTTTAGATTCATGCCGTTACTTCTATCATAAATCCCAGAAGCCGATGTCAAAGTTGAACCATTCGATTTTCCTAAATAGAGGTTCTTTTTGCCTAAGACAAGAACGTTGCTATTATATTTTGTCTCGCTTCTAGCTACATCGGTGTAAGGGTTTTTATTAGCGACTATTCTAGAATAGAAATCATTATCGCTTATCGAATCAGTATAATTAAAGAAAACTTCGAATGTGGTTTTATTTGTTTCACTATTTTTAGCGGCAAACCATTTTTCTTCACCTTCAAATGATTTTTCCCAGGTGGAATTCTCATTTGTTAAAACGGAGTCTTTTATGACGAAATCGATGTTTTTTTCTTGTAAATAGTTTGTAAAATGAACTAAGCCATTTTCGTATCCATAAGTGGTAGACCCTAACATCGAAGTGCCAACTTTTGTTTGCATATTAATTGTAAAAGAAGGAATCAAAGCAATTAAAACGGATAAAATTGCAAAAACAATTGGCAAATACCAATGCCATTCTCTTCCTACTTTTATACAGGCGTCGTTTGAAAATAAAGTTTTAAAACCTAGTGCGATTTTTCCTTTTGTTTCGGGTGAGATACCCTTTTTATTTTTTTTCTTATTTTTTGACATTTCTAAATAAACCTTTGCAAAGCAAAGATAACAATACACGAGACGAAGACATTTTTAAAGGGACTATGACTTAAATTTAATAAAAACTTGAATTTC